>JAAZBR010000192.1 GCA_012513735.1 Clostridiales bacterium
CAGTGCGCTGATCAAGCAGGTTGAACGATACCTGTCCAGCGAGCTGGTGGATGGCATTGTGCTTGTCTGTGAGCAGGGGCTGACACTTCCCGATACCCTAAACGGGAAGCCCTGCCGGGTGCTCAGCCTGCGCAGGCTGTGGGGACTGGCAACCCCCGGGGGTCTGCCGGGCAAGGATAATGCCCTTCCCCCGCAGTCGGCTGAATCCAGGAGCGCTCAGGCATCTGAAGAGCAGCCCGCGCCAATGGCGCCCCGTGATGCAGATGCGCTGCCAACATACCTGCGGGACATCCCCTCTGCCGGCCCCTATTACGGCATCCTCAGCTACAACCGCCGCAGCAAGTGCTGGCAGATCAAGGGCGATCCTGCGGTGACGGAGATGGCCAAGCGCCTGTTCCCGGGCAGCGACACCGGCCGGCGCGGCATTGCCCGGTTTACAGCCCACCGCAGGCTGATCGGTGAGCTGAACTGGCTCATGCAGCGTTATCCGCTGTCCATTGCCCCAGTGGATCTGGATCGCTGGCAGGCGGCACTGAGAGATGCCCAGGACTATCATAGGGAGAAGGCCCTAATCCATGCTGTGTCTGCCCCGCTGCCGGCGCCTTCCAGCTTCCAAGGAAAACTGCGCACCTTTCAACAGATAGGATATCAGTGGTTGTGCCGAGTGCGGCGGGGGCTGCTGGCGGATGAGATGGGCCTTGGCAAAACCGTGCAGGCGCTGGTCAGCCTGGCACAGCTCAATGCCTTTCCCTGCCTGCTGGTGGTGCCGCCCCATCTGGTGCTGAACTGGCAGGCGGAAATCCAGCGCTTCCTCAGCTTTGATGGCCAGCCGCCCCGTGTGCATGTGCTGAAGGGGTTGCAACCCTATGCGCTGCCTCCGGCAGACATTTACATGGTCCATTACCTGTTGCTGCGCGGTTGGAAAGAATCGCTGCCCCAGCAGCCCTTTCAGGCCATTGTTTTTGATGAGATCCAGGAGCTTCGCCACGGCGGCACGGAAAAGTATTCCGCAGCTTCCCTGCTGTCCTCCTCCTGTGAGCGGGTCTACGGCCTGTCGGGCACGCCCATCTACAACCATGGCGGCGAAATCTGGAATGTGATCAACATTCTGGATTTCCATTTTCTGGGCAACTGGGAAAGCTTTTCCCGGGAATGGTGCTACGGCTACGGCAAGTCCATCGTCATCAAGCCCGAGCTGCTGGGAGAGCACCTGCGGCGCGAGGGGTTGATGCTGCGGCGCACCAAAAAGGAGGTGCTGCCCGAGCTGCCGGACAAGCGCCGCCTGGTGCAGCAGATCGAAGCGGACGGGGCTGTCTTTGGCAGGCTGATGCTGCCTGTACTGGAGAAACTGCGCATATGGTCCACCGATGATGCGCTTAGCGCCTCCGCCCGGGCGCTTCTGGAAAATCAGATTTCCCAAGAGGAACGGCAGGCAACGGGCCTGGCCAAGGCGCCCTATGTCAGCCAGTTTGTGCGCGCTCTGCTGGAATCAGGCGAGCAAGTGCTGCTATTTGCCCACCACCATGCGGTGATGGACACCTACCGCCAGGAACTGCGCACCTTTTCCCCCGCCTTCATCACCGGCAGGGAGACACCGGCCCAAAAAGAAAAATCAGTCAATCGGTTCATGGAAAGCAAGACCAACCTGTGTTGCATTTCGCTGCGCGCAGCCTCCGGCCTCAACCTGCAGCGCGCCACCGTGGTGGTATTCGGGGAACTGGACTGGTCCCCCGCCGTGCACAGCCAGGCGGAGGACCGGGCGCACCGCATCGGTCAGAAGGACTCGCTGCTGTGCTACTACCTGGTCAGCCCCCGGGGCAGCGACGCAGATATTCAGGAACGCCTGGGGTTGAAGGTCAGCCAGTTCCTGGGCCTGATGGGCCAAGCCGCCCCCTCCGCCACGGAGGATGCGCAAAGCGCCAGCATTGCAAGGCAGCATGTGGAACGCCTGATCAGGCAATGGGCAGACGCGCTGTAGGCCTGCGGGCTTGTTTGACAAAGCCTATGCCACACCTTATCATATCGCATGAAAGTGGAGGGAAACATGCGGGTACTGGGGATTGATCCCGGCCTGGCTACCATGGGCTGGGGGGTGGTGGATTCGGGCGTTCAGAACCCGGTTTTTGTGGCCTGCGGCACCATCAACACCAGCCCGGATACTCTGCTGCAGGATCGGCTGACCCAGATCCGCCAGGGCCTGCAAGACCTGCTGACCACCTATCAGCCGGACGAAATTGTGTTTGAAGAGCTGTTCTTCGCCCGCAACGTGACCACCGCCTTCACCGTGGGTGCGGCCCGCGGGGTGGCCGTATTGACCTGCGCGGCCCATACGCCCCTGCTGTACGAGTACACGCCTATGCAGATCAAGCAGGGTATCACAGGCTATGGCCGTGCGGACAAAAAACAGGTGCAGCAAATGGTGATGCTGATCCTGAAGCTGAACGCCGTCCCCAAACCCGACGATGCGGCGGATGCAGTTGCGGCGGCCATCACTCACCTGAACACCGGTCCGGCCAAATTTCAATTCAGAATGAAGTAGGATACCATGTACGCATTTATTGAAGGAGTTGTTGAACACAAAACCGCGGGAGAGTTGGTACTGTCTACCGGCGGCGTAGGCTACCTGCTGCTCTGCACCCAGGCCGCCCTGTCGGCGGCGCCCCCGCGGGGCGACACGATGCGCGTGTATACCTGGCTCAGCGTGCGCCAGGACGCTATGGAGCTTTTTGGCTTTGTATCGCCGGAGGAGAAGAACATGTTCCTGCGGCTGACAGGCGTAACTGGCATTGGCCCGCGCACAGCCTTGGGTATTCTGGCAGCTATGCCGCTCAACGACCTGACCATGGCTATTGTAACCGGCGATGCGGCGATGCTGGCCCGGGCTCCCGGCGTGGGCAAGAAAACGGCTCAGCGCATCGTGCTGGAGTTGAAGGAAAAGCTGTCGGCAGATGATCTGACTGATATGGAAAGCGGGCTGCCCCTACCCGCTGCCAGCCAGAGCAGCGCGGTGGCCGAGGCCATTCTGGCCCTGCAATCCCTGGGATACACCCAGTCGGAAGCTACCCGTGCCGTTTCACTGGCCCATCAACAGGCAAACGGGGACGAACAGCCCGATACCCTCGTACGCCTGGCCCTGCGCGGCATGGCGAAAGGATGAGCATGGAACAGGATCGCATCACTACCTCCGGCATCCGCCGGGAAGACGGCGAGATTGAAACCTCGCTGCGTCCGCGCACCCTGCGGGAATATGTCGGCCAGGCCGCCATCAAGGAAAGTCTTCATATCTATATTCAGGCCGCGCTGAAGCGCCGCGATGCCCTGGATCACATACTGCTCTACGGGCCCCCGGGCCTTGGAAAGACCACGCTGGCCTGCATAGTAGCCGGCGAAATGGGCCAGAATGTGCGCATCACCTCGGGTCCCGCCATTGAGCGGCCTGGCGATTTAGCCAGCATCCTGACCAACCTGAATGCAGGAGATGTGTTGTTCATCGATGAGATCCATCGCCTGTCCCGCGCCGTGGAGGAGGTGCTGTACCCTGCCATGGAGGATGGGGCCCTGGATATTATGATCGGAAAAGGGCCCACCGCGCGCAGCATGCGGCTGGACTTGCCCCGCTTCACCCTGATCGGCGCCACCACCCGGGCGGGCCAGTTGTCCGCACCCCTTCGCGACCGCTTTGGCATGGTTTTCCGGCTGGAGATGTATTCCCCGGACGAGTTGGCCCATATCCTCAAACGCTCCGCCGGGATACTGGGCATGCCCTGTGAGCCGGAGGGGCTGCAAGAGATCGCCCGGCGCAGCCGCGGCACGCCACGCATAGCCAATAGTATGCTCAAGCGGGTGCGGGATTATGCACAGGTCCGCTCCGATGGGTGCATCACGCAGTCTGTCGCCCGTGAGGGCTTGGATATGCTGGATGTGGATGAACTGGGCCTAGACCGGGTGGACCGCAATGTGCTGCTGACCATGATCGATAAGTTTGGCGGCGGGCCGGTGGGCCTGGACACGCTGGCCGCTTCAACAGGGGAGGATTCCGTCACCATTGAGGATGTATACGAACCCTATTTGCTGCAGCTGGGCTTCATCCAGCGCACGCCCCGCGGACGCGTTGCCACCGAGATCGCCTTTCGCCACATGAACCGCATGCCTCCCGCCCGGGAAGAAACGCCGGCAGCGCCCGACCAGCTGGGGTTTTTTGATGCGGACAAGTGACTTTGATTATCATCTTCCCCCTTCGCTGATTGCCCAATCTCCCGCCAGCCCGCGGGACAACAGCCGCATGCTGGTGTGCAATCGGGGGGACAGTGCCCGGGCCGGCATGCACTTCTATGACCTGCCCGGCTTTTTGCGAGCAGGCGATGTCATGGTGCTCAATGAAACCAAAGTCATCCCCGCCCGGCTGCTGGGCATCAAGGAGGAAAGCGGCATTCCGGTAGAGCTGCTGCTGCTTCGCCGCCTGTCGGCAGAACGGTGGGAAGCGCTGGTGAAGCCCGGCCGCAGGCTGAAGGAAGGGACGTGGATCAGCTTTGGTGAAGGCCAGTTGCGCGCCCAGGTGCTAACAAGCCTGCCGGACGGTACCCGGGAGGTGCGCTTTCAGTATGAAGGGGTGTTCGAGGCGTTGCTGGATGCGCTGGGCCAGATGCCCCTGCCGCCCTATATCCGCAGACAGATAGGCGATGCCATCCAATATCAAACCATCTATGCCCGCACCGAGGGCAGTGCTGCGGCCCCCACCGCGGGCCTGCACTTCACCGATACCGTGCTGGCCGCAATACGGGAAAAAGAAGTTGACATCGTCCCGGTTTTACTGCATGTGGGGCTGGGAACCTTCCGCCCGGTGAAGGCGGATGTTGTTGAGGATCATCACATGCACAGCGAATACTACGAGATCACAGTAGAAGCCGCCCGGCGTATCAATGCCGCCCGGGCTGCTGGCGGTCGCATCCTGTGTGTGGGTACCACCAGCGTGCGCACCCTGGAAACCGCTGCAGACAATGCTGGCAGGGTACAGCACGGCCACGGCATGACCGATATATTCATCAAGCCAGGTTACCGCTTCAAGGCCTGTGATCTGCTGCTCACCAACTTCCACCTGC
>JAAZBR010000193.1 GCA_012513735.1 Clostridiales bacterium
CCGGCCGCCAGCAGGATTGGAGCTGCCACGCCATGTCCCACGGCGTCTCCGCCCGGCACGGCGCGCCCCACGGCGCCGCGCTGGCGGTGCTGTTCCCCCACTGGATGGCCTATCAGCTGGATCACGACGTGGCCCGGTTTGACCGCTTTGCCACCCGGGTGATGGGCGTGGATGCCGCAAAGGGCGCCCCCCGGGAGCGGGCGCTGGAAGGCCTGCGTCTGCTGCGCGAATTCTATAACAGCCTTGGCCTGCCCCAGCATCTGGGCGCCTTTGGTGTGACGGAAGGCGATATCGACCAGTTGGCGCAGGATGTCCCTTACAGGCCGGATGGTCACGCCGGCTTCTTCAGGCCGCTGACGATTGAAAACGTAAAGGCCATCTACAGGCTGGCCCTCTGACGGGCAAAGAAGGCATCCAGCAGGCGGGCAGCCTCCTCTTCCAGCAGGCCGCCCGTTAGCTGGACGCGGTGGGTAAACCGCTCGTCCAGCGGCAGGGCATACAGGCTGCCGCAGCAGCCATAACGGCTGTCAAAGGCGCCGAACACGCAGCGGCTGAGCCCGGCCATGATCATAGCGCCGGCGCACATGGGGCAGGGCTCCAGGGTGACGTAGAGGGTGCAGCCGGTCAGCCGGCGGGTGTTCAGCGCTTTGGCTCCCGCCTCCATGACCAGCATCTCCGCATGGGCGAAGGGCTGCATGAACTGTTCCCGCCGGTTGTGGTCGGCGGCCAGCTCCACGCCGTCCTTCACCAGCACGGCGCCCACGGGCACCTCGTCCCCCGCCAGGGCCGCCTGCTCAAGCGCCCTCTTCATCCAATACAGGTCGTCCACGGACGCATCCCTCCCTGATCTGCACACGCTTTTGTAACTATCTTATCATCTTGACGACACCGGCAACAAGCCGAAGGAGGTTCTCATGAAAAACGCCGTGCTGCAAGCCATTGCCGACCGCCGCAGCCACCGCAGCTACCTGCCCCAGCAGCTTACAAACGAGCAGCTTGACGCTATCGTAGAGGCCGCGCTGCAATCCCCCTCGGGCAGAAACCTGCAGCCCTGGCACTTCACCGTGGTGCAGGACCAGGCGCTGCTGAACAGGATCAGCGCAGAGGCCCGGGCGGTGGACGCCACCCAGCCCAAGGAGGAGCAAAGTGCGCGCTTCGCCGACCCCGCCTTTCAGATCTTCTACAATGCGCCCACGGTGATTTTCGTATGGGTGAATCATGTCTCTCACTACGCCCCGATCGACTGCGGGATCGCGGTGCAGTCCATGGCGCTGGCCGCCCAAAGCCTGGGCCTGGGCAGCGTGATCGTGGGCCTGACCTACCGGGCGTTCGAGGGCGATCAGAAGGATGCGCTGATGCAGCAGCTACAGGCGCCTCCGGGGAGCGCCTTTGCCATTTCCATCGCCCTGGGCACCCCCAACGACACCAAGCCGGCCCATGGAATCAACCGGGACAAGGTGACGTTCCTCCGATAGGAGCGATAGGAGCGCCGATTGTAAAAATCCGCCGGGCCCTGCATATCCGCAGGGCCTGTGTTATAATGATGCGACTGATGTTTTGGATGGGAGGTCCCTATGCGATCAATCCGGCGACCAATGCTGTATATTCTGTTGTGCTGCCTGTTGGCGGTACCCGC
>JAAZBR010000194.1 GCA_012513735.1 Clostridiales bacterium
CAGGCTCGCCCACTACGGCGCCGCTCAGGTTGATGTCCACCGTCTTCTTGGCATACAGCTTCTGGTCCACCAAGATGGTGTCAAGCAATATGGATTCGCTGGTGATGGAGATCAGCGAGGAATCCACGGGCTTGCCCTGGGCATCGTGCAGCTCAAAGGGGGCGGCCACAATCTGTGTGCCCGCCTGGGCCGCCAGATTGTCCAGGTTATAGGTGACCACACACTGGGCAACCAGCTCTGTCACCTGCCGGGGGCCCGAAATGACAACCAGGGCAGGGTCGGGCACGGGGGTGGCCGCATAGAATCCCGCAGGGGCCTGGCCGATGATGTTGAGTTGGACGGGGATGCGGCGGCGGGTGATGTAGTCATCCACCTTTACTTTGATATCGCTGGTGGACAGCCAGGTGACCTGGCCATAGATGGCGGTGGAGCTGGTGAGTATGGGCAGCAACTGCTCGCCTGCCGTGGTAATGCGCGACAGGTCCACCCGCACACTGTAGTTGGCAGGGGTGGCCGTGCTGTAGCTGCGCTGGGGTACAGCCGCCCGCATCTGGAGAGGCTCCAGGTCCGCCAGGCCCTCGGTGACAATCAGGCCGCTGCGTTGCAGCACATCTGCGTTGACAGCGCTGACCACCACATCGGTGAACAGCTTCTCCCGGGTCAGGTTACCATCCTGGCTGATCAGCCCGCCCCACAGCAAAACAGACAGGGCAACGCTGAGCAGCTTCAGCGCCCAGTTGTGTGTAAAAAGATGGCGCAGGCGCTCCAGCACCTGCCTGAGGGGCGAGGGCCCGCCGGCTTTGTCTTCAGGCTTAAGGCTCACCCTTGCGCTCCTTTCCCTTGGCGAAGGTTTGACGCAGGCTGTTCCATACAGTCTGCAAAGAAATGACCTCCCGCTTGTACAGCGGCGTCAGCGCCTTGTTCAGCGCCTCGGCGTCCAGGTGACGGGTCAGTCGGCCGCCCTGGGCCATGCTGATGATGCCGGTTTCCTCGGACACAATCAACACAATGGCATCGGTGCCTTCACTTATACCCAGACCGGCCCGGTGACGGGTACCCAGGTCGCGGCTTAAGTTGCTTTGCTCGCTCAGCGTCAGCACACAGGCCGCAGCCGCGATGCGCTCGCCCCGGATGATGACTGCGCCATCATGCAGGGGGGTATTGGGCTCGAAGATGTTGACCAACAGGGGGCCGGAGATGAGGGAATCAATGGGCGTGCCTGTATCGATAAAATCCTTCAGCCCAGTGCTCTGCTCGAATACCACCAGCGCACCTACACGCCGGCGGGCCAGGCTGAGCAGGGATTGGGTCAACTCACTGACAATGCGGGTACCCTCATCACCGCTGTTCTGGGTGCGGTCGATGCGTGCGCGGCGGCCCAGACGCTCCAGCGCCTGGCGCAGCTCAGGCTGAAACAGCACCAGCAGCACCACGGAGCCGTTGTTGAGGATGTTCATCAGCACCCAGTTGAGGGCGGACAGCCCCAGGAGGCTGCTGATCCAGCTAATCACAATCAACAAAAGCAGGCCCTTTAACACCGCGTTGGCACGTCGCTCCCGGGTCAGCATGAAGAGCTGATAAATCAGCGCCGCTACGATCAGGATGTCAATCCAGTCTTTGAAATGGGGACGGTTGAAAATATTCCAGAAAAAGGAGCTGA
>JAAZBR010000195.1 GCA_012513735.1 Clostridiales bacterium
TGTTGCGGCTCTGGGGATCCACAGCCACGGTGGGCTCGTCCAGTATCAGCAGCTTGGGCTTGTGGGCAATGCCGCAGGCGATGTTGAGGCGGCGTTTGAGGCCGCCGGACAGCTTTTTGGGCAAAAACCTGCGGAACTTCTCCAGCCCGCAGAAGTCGATGGCCTCGTCAATCAGCGGCTTCCTGGCCCGGGCATCCGACACATACAGGCCGCAGAAGTAGTCGATGTTCTCCTGCACGGTCAGCTCCTCCATCACGGCTACCTCCTGGGGCACCAGGCCGATGTGGCGCTTCAGCGCATAGGAGGTGGGCGTGATCCGCTGGCCAAACACCTCGATCTCGCCCTTCTGAATGGTCAGCAAAGCCAGCATGCAGTTGATGGCAGTGGATTTTCCCGATCCGTTGGGCCCCAGCAGCCCGTAGATCTGCCCTTCCCTTACCTGCAGGTCAAAGTGATCCAGAGCCACCAGCTCCTGGTACCGCTTGACCACGGATTTCATTTCAATCACCATGTTCATCCCTCCTTTGTACGCTGCCATTGTACGATGCGGCAGATGAGAGGAGCAGTGTCCTCCGTCACCAATGGCAAATGACAATTGTCACATCAGTGTGCTAAGATGCGCAGGGGGGATTGCATGAGTTTCCACGGGCTGCTCAGCCAAAGCCTGCTGCTGTTGACAGGCCTGTTCCGCCTGGCGGCGGACGGGCTGCCGGATACGGAGTTGATTCTGCTGCTGGCTGCCCTGCTGCTGGCGCTGAGCGTGAACCTGCTGCAGCCCCGGCTGTGGGCATACCTGCCCTGTGCCGGCTTTCTGGTGCTGTGTCTGTATCAGCCGGCGGTCCTGCATTTTGCGCCCCTGGCGTTGTATGTGTTCTGCATGCTGCCCGGATGGCCCGCCCTGACCGCCGGCCTTGCCGCAGCGCTGCTGTATAGCTCGCCTTCTTTTGATGCGACGCTGGCCCTTTCCCTGGCCGGCGCGCTGGTGTTGTATTTCAAGGACACCCAGTACCTGCACATGCGCGCCCGCTACTACACCACGCTGGACAGCTCCAGCGAGCATACGCAGCGCCAGCAGCGGGAGGTCAGTATGCTGAGGCGCGAGCAGGATGCCACCCTGAAGCTTGCCCTGATGCAGGAGCGCAACCGCATTGCCCGGGATATCCACGACAATGTAGGGCACCTGCTGTCCCGCAGCATCCTGCAGGTGGGCGCCATGGAGCTGATCACCGGGGACCCCGGCCAAAAAGAGGAGCTGGCCCAGCTCAAGCAAACGCTGAACACAGGCATGAACGCCATCCGCAGCAGCGTGCACAACATCCGGCAGGACGCGGTGTACCTGGACCGCGAGATCCAGTCGCTGCTGCAGGATTTCCGCTTCTGTCCGGTCACCTATGAGAACACCGCTGTGTCAGAGCTGTCCCTCAACCACAAGTATGTGGTGATGACCGCCATCCGGGAGGCGCTGAACAATGTGATGCGCCACTCCAATGCCACAAGGGTCGCCATCACGCTGTCGGAAATGGGCAACAGCCATGTGCTGCTGATCGCGGACAACGGCACCGCGTCCCCGGGCACTGTCAGCCACGGCATGGGCCTTAGCGCCATGGAGGAAAGGGTGCGCGCCTTGGGGGGCACCATCCACTTGTCCTCCGACCGGGGGTACCGGATCCTGATCACCTTGCCCAAGGAGGGGGAGCATGAACATCATCATCGTGGATGACGACCGCATCGTCAGCCAGTCGCTGAAAACCATTCTGGAGCAAAGCGGGGACGTGCGGGTGGTGGCCACCGGCACCTGCTATGAGGACGCCCTGCGCCTGTATGAGGAGCACCTGCCCGATATCCTGCTGATGGACATCCGCATGGGCCAGAAGACCGGCCTGGATGCGGCGGAGCAGATCCTGTCCCGGCACAGCGACGCCCGCATTCTGTTTCTGACCACCTTTTCAGATGACGCCTATATATTGCGGGCGCTGCAGATGGGCGCCAAGGGATACCTGCTCAAGCAGGACTATGAGAGCATCGGCCCTGCGCTGCAGGCCGTGGCCTCCGGCCAGACAGTGTTTGGCAGCAAGATCGTGGAAGCCCTGCCCCCGCTGCTGAAGCCCCGCGCCCCCCAGGCCGCCCAGGACCTGCCCGAGCGGGAGTTAGAGGTGCTGCGTCTGTGCGCCGAAGGCCTCAGCAACAAGGAAATCGCAGCCCAGCTGTACCTCAGCGAGGGCACGGTGCGCAACTACATTTCCAACCTGCTGCAGCGCTTTGACCTGAGGGACCGTACCCAGCTGGTGGTGCACTACTACAAAGGGATGACGGAATAGTTTGCATCAAAAGGGCCCGCCGCGAAACACACGGCGGGCCCTTTTCCGTATCAAGGGTTCAGGGATTACCGCCCTTCCAGGCGCATCAGGCGAAGCTTGCCATCCGCCTCATTGAGCATTTGGTCAAGCTGGATCTGGCCCGCGGCGTAGCGCTTGAACAGCTGCTGCATGTCCGGGCTGCTGAAAATGACCATCATGCTGCCGAACTCGTTGACAAAGCTGTACTCCATCAGCTTGCGGTATACTGCGATGGCTTCCTCCTTCACGCTGTAGCGCATCTGCTCCTTCCGGCTGTCATACTCCTTCATGAAGCTGTCATACTGGGCCTGCATCTCGGTGCGCTCCGCGCCCTGGGCGTCCTTCAGCGCCTTCTCCATGCTGCTTTTTGACTCCTCCATCCACTTCACCTGTTCGTCATAGTGAGGGTTGAGGATGTCCTCATTCAGCGAGGGATTGAGCATCGCGGCCTTGGCGGGGTCCATGCTCTTGACATAGTTTTCCACGTAGGCAATGGCGCTTTCCAGGTTCCTGGACTTGGGGTTGACGGCCATCACCTGCAGGCTGATGCCCAGGGCAGGTTCATCCCCTTCATTGATGGTGAGCAGCAGCGGCTTGGGATAGCCTATATCCCTGGGAGGAGAATCGTTATAGCTCATCATCATGCTGCCGTCGCCTGTCAGCTGCCTGCTCAGCTCGCTCAGGTCCAGAGAGGAATAGCCGCTGATCAACGGAAATTTGTTGTACATCTCGTTTACGGCCATGTTGGCGTTGGGATCGGTCCAGTCCACCTTCTCCATGATGTCCCGGGTATCCACCTTGGCGGCCCGCTCCAGCATGCCGCGCAGCACGGGGCTTGCAAAGCTAAACTCCTCGCCCTTTTTTACCGTGTAGCCGGAATAGAGCTGCATGGCCAGCATCAGTAGCTGTGCCTGATAATCCGGTGTATGCATGGGCAGGTAGTCGGGAAATTTTTCCCCCAGCTCATCGTTCCAGCGCTGGATCAGATCGCAGAGCTGACCAAAGGTCTGGGGGGCCTCCACCCCCACCTCCTCCAGCAGCTTGGGATAGTACTCCATCCCCTCGCTGTTGAGGTCAATGGGCGCCAGGAAAACCTTCCCGTCCCTCTGCGCGGTTTGCTGCATGGAGGGATACAGGGAAGCCACATAGTCCGTCAGGATTTGGCTGCCGCTCAGGTCCGCGCAGTAGCCCTTTTGCATCAGGCTCTTCAGGTCGATGCCGTTGGATGCCAGCACGAAGATATCAATGCTGTCCTCTCCGGACACAAGCGCCTGACCCAGATCCTGCGCTGTGGCATAGTATTTGGTGTCCAGGAAGGTGACCGGGATGCCGTTCATGGCCTTGATGGTCTTCTGGTGCACATCGTCCATATAGTGGCCATAGATGGTCAGTCGCCCCTTGGGCAGCCGCGCAGGATCCACCGAGCGCACCATCACGCCCTGCGGATGGGCCACCAGCATATGATCGCCCCCGATCAGGCTGAGGCGGCCGCTGAAGCTGCCTCCGTACTGGGATGCCGTCAGGTAGGCGCAGACCTCGGTGTTGCCGCCGGTATCCCGGCGGCGGATCTCGTCCCGGCTGCCCAGGTAGATGATGTCGTTCGCGGCATCATACACCAGGCCCCCCGTGCCGTCCACAAAGGGGAAGCCGGTGGACCCGATCTCCGTCAGCGTGTCGGCCGCCATATCATAGACGGCCAGCATGGCGGGTTTCATCTGTCCCGTGGCCTGATCCCAGGCATTGCTTACATCCAGCACCAGCGCCAGCAGTTGACCGTCCTTGTAGGCAGCCAGATCCTGCACAAACTCCGCCTTGTGTTCCCTGGCCTGGCCACCCTTTTCCAGATCCCAGCTGATCAGGCCCTGTTCAGCGCCCCGGGGGCCGTACTTCAGGGTGCGGGCAAACAAGCGGCTTCCTGCGATCAGCAGCTGGGCCGGCTGCTCTATCCAGGTGTCGTCTTCATAGGTTTCACTGGGCAGCAGGCTGATATCCAGCTTGACAGGGCTGCCAAAGGTCAGCTTGTCCCCGCTTAGCTCCATAGGATACAGGTTTCCCGTCGTCCAGTCGAAGCTGTACAGCTTGTCTTCGCCGCCAGCCACCATGATGTTCATCGGTGCTTTCTGCGGATCCAGGTTCTGCATGCTGAGCGCCTGACGGAGCTTGTCCTCGCCGGGCCTGTAGCTGTAGATGCCGTTGCCGCTCAGATAGAGCGTGCCGTTTACATAGGCGGCTGCGTTGATCCAGGTGTCCGATTCCGGGCTGATGTCCTGGCTGTCGGGCAGTTGTGCTGCCTGCGCCAGGGGCATCAGGCCCAGCATCAGGGAACAAAGCAGCAGAAGGCTGATGGTCCGTTTGATACGCATGGAATGGTCTCCTTTCAGACGGCGGGCCTCTATGCTTCGCCGCCTGCCGCATTTTAACCTCTTGACCGACCGGGAACAAGGGCGCCGGTTTGTTTGACATCCCGTATCGCAACTCACTATAATGAAAAAAATGTAAGGGGGCAGCAACATGGAAAAAAAGCGATTTTATCAGTCTGCACAACGCAAAATAGCCTACTATCACCTGGGGGAAGGCAAGGCAAAAAAGCTGGTGCTGGTGCACGGAAACGCCTCCTCGGCGGCGTTCTTCTTCCCGACAATTTTACAATTGGCAGAGCATTTTGAGGTTATCGCCCCCGACCTGAACGGTTTCGGCGACACCGAGGCCTCCCCCGTCCACGCCCCCACCGCCCTGAAGGACTGGGCCAAGGATGTGAACGCCCTGGCAGAAGGCCTGGGCTGGCAGCGCTTTACGCTGCTGGGCTGGTCCCTGGGCGGCGGCGTGGCGTGGCAGTATGCCATCGACCATGCGGACAAGCTGGAGGGGCTGGTGTTGCTCTCCCCCATGTCGCCCTATGGTTTCGGCGGCAGCAAGGGCGCCGAGGGCACCCTGTACGATCCGCCGGGATGGGGTTCTCCGGGCGGCTTCGCCAACCCCCAGTTTATTGAGAAGCTCAAGCAACAGGACCGGGGGGATGACCCAATGGCCGCCCGCTCCGTGCTGGAGAAGTCCCTGTTTGCCCAGGGCTGGCCCGTGGACAAGGAATGGCAGGATCTATATGTGGACGAGCTACTGAAAATCCGCCTGGGCGAGGACTATTACCCCGGCGATTACCAGCCCCAGGCCGCCTTCCCCTACGTGCTGCCGGGCACCCGCGGCATCTCCAATTCCCTCGCTCCCCAATACGCGGACGTAAGCGGCTTTGTGGATGTGCAGCCCCAGCCCAAGGTGCTGTGGATCCGCGGCGACAAGGACACGCTGGTCAGCGACAA
>JAAZBR010000196.1 GCA_012513735.1 Clostridiales bacterium
CACGGTGAGGGACACCATGCCGCCCATTCCCTGGGCAGACGCGGTGTAAGTGCCGGCTTTATAGGTGGCCGCCGCGCCCATCAGGGGCAGGGCCAGTGCCATGCACAGCACCAGTACAATGGAAAGGAATCTTCTCATTTCTCCTCCTTGTGTGCCGGTAAACGGCACATGTTTATTTATACACAACTATTTTACCAGAGGACGGAGAACCGGTAAAGGGGAGAAAGGGCAACAAGAGGAGTGAAAACCAAATTAGGACAAAGGGCCGGCCCTTCACCCTTTCTTCCGGCAGGAACGAAAAAGGGGCCGGCATTGCGCCGCGCCCCTGTGTCTGCTGATACTGATTCCAAACTTTAACGCATCGTTGCGCTGGTTCTTTTGCCCCCCTGCTGCGTCGGCTGCTCGGTCGGCGTAGCGCCACTACGCCTCTCTCGTCTGCGTCTTGCAGTGGAGCAAAAGCCCGCACCGCTTTGGATGCATTTAAGTTTTACATCAGTATGCTTCCTGTCAAGCCTCTGGCAGCTAGTATCTTACTCCCTGAAGATAATCTCCTCCCGCCGGGGACCGTTGGACACGATGGTGATGGGGGTTTCGATCTGCCGCTCGATAAACTCCAGGTATTTGCGGCAGTTTTCCGGCAGGTCATCATACCGGGTGATGCCCCGCACCTTCTGATCCTTCCAGCCGGGCAGCGTTACATACACAGGCACTGCTTTGGCCAGTTGGGGGGTGGCGGGGAAATCGCGCACCTCATGGCCGTCGATGCTGTAGGCTACACACACCTTGATCTCGTCCAGGTAGCCCAGCACGTCGATGTTGGTCATGGCGCAGTCGGTGGCGCCCTGCACACGGCAGCCATAGCGGGTGGCCACGGCATCAAACCAGCCCACATCCCGGGGACGGCCCGTTTTGGCGCCATACTCGCCGGCGTCGCCGCCGCGCTTGCGCAGCTCTTCCGCCTCCTGACCCGACAGGGCGCTGATCAGATAGCCGGTGCCCACGCTGCTGGAATAGGCTTTGGTGACGGCGATCACCCGGCTGATCTTGCCCGCCGGCACCCCTGCGCCCACCGTGCCGAAGCCGGCCAGGGGCGAGGAGGAGGTGGTGTAGGGGAAGATGCCGTGATCCAGGTCGCGCAGTGCGCCCAACTGGCCCTCCAGCAAAATGCGCTTGTCCTCCTGCAAAGCCTGGTGCAGGTACTGGGTGGTATCGCACACCCAGGGTGCGATCCGCTGGCCCAGGGCATAGTATTTTTCGGCCGTGGCCTCCGCATCCAGCTTGGGCTTGTGGTACAGGTGCTCCATCAGGATGTTTTTCTTGACGAAGCTGTTGCGCAGTCGCTCCTTCAGCAACTGCTTGTCAAAAAGCTGGCACACCTGGATGCCCACCTTGGCCGCCTTGTCACTGTAGAAGGGCGCAATACCGCTCTTGGTGCTGCCGAACTTGCGGTCGGCCAGGCGCTCCTCCTCGGCGGTGTCCAGCAGCACGTGGAAGTCCATCAGCACCTGGGCGCGGTCGGAGATCAACAGTCTGGGTTTGGGCACCCCGCGCTGCATGATGCTGTCCAGCTCACTCAGCAGCGCCTCAATGTCCAGCGCCACGCCCGGCCCAATGATGTTGGTGACCCCCGGCTGGAAGATGCCGCTGGGCAGCAGGTGCAGCGCGAACTTGCCATGCTCGTTGATGATGGTGTGTCCGGCATTGGCGCCGCCCTGAAAGCGGATCACAATGTCCGACTGCTGGGCCAGCACATCTGTCAGCTTGCCCTTGCCTTCATCGCCCCAGTTGGCGCCTACGATTGCCTGGATCATTTGGGACCTCCTTCAGTTGGGGAAAGGTGAGAAGCGGGTCGTTGGGGCCCGCCACAGATAAACAGCGTTCCCGCGCCGGGGGATCAGCAGCTTGTGCTGCACTGCAACAACAGGTATGCATGCTGGAGGGGCCGGCGCATGTTATGCCGGGCGCGGGGCGGCAAACACCCTGCGGGCCTCGAAAGGCCGCAGCGCTCAATCCGCCAGCCACACCCCGTCAAATACAAATTCGGCCGGGCCGCTTTGGTATACATGGTTGTCCTCGGCGTTCCAGTTGACCTCCAGGTTGCCGCCCGGCAGGTGCACCTGGGCCGTGCGGTCAGCCAGCCCACATAGGACGGCTGCCACCACCGCCGCTGCGGCGCCCGTGCCGCAGCCCAGCGTTTCGCCGGAACCCCGCTCCCACACCCGCATTTGCAGCATGTCGCGGCGGATGATGCGCACAAACTCCACATTGGTGCGGTTGAGGAAAATGGGGTGATTTTCCAGCAGCGGACCCACGGCCGGCAGATCGGTCAGCTCCGGGTCGCGCACAAACACCACGCAGTGGGGGTTGCCCATGCTGACCGCGGTGATGAACATGGTCTGCCCCAGCACCTGCAGCCGGTGGCGCAGCACAATTTCACCCGGCAGATCCACGCCGATGCGGCGGGGATTCAGCTCCGGCGTGCCCAGGTCGATGCGCACGTTCTGCACCTTCTTGTCATGCACCGTCAGCCAGAGCTGGCGCAGGCCGCCGGCCGTCTCCAGGATGATATGGGTTTTGTCCGTCAGCCCGCGCTCGTAAACATAGCGGCCAATGCACCGGCTGGCGTTGCCGCACATCTCGGCCTCGCTGCCATCGGCATTGAAGATACGCATGGCAAAATCCGCCTGATCGCTGGGCCGTATCAGCACCAGCCCGTCAGAGCCCACGCCGTAGTGCTGCTGGCTGATGCGTCGGGACAGCTCGGCCGGGTTGGTGACGATTTCTTCAAAGCAGTTGACAAATACATAGTCGTTGCCAACACCCTGCATTTTGGTGAACTTCATGCCATCACCACCCTACATCTGCTCGGGCGCTTCCAGCCCGATCAGGAAAAGTCCCTGCTTCAGCACTGCCTGAACAGCGCTGGTGAGCGCCAGACGTGCGCGGCTTTGGCCCGCGTCCTCGGTGAGGATGCGGTGCTCGTAGTAGAATTTGTTGTATGCTTTGGCAATCTCCGTCACAGCCCGGGTGACCACGCTGGGCTCATTGCGCTGGGCGGCCTCCCTCACGGCCTCGGGGAACAGGGCCAGCAGCTTTAAAAGCTGGAAGGCCTCGTCATCCTGCAGGGCGGCATAGTCGATGGCGCTATCCGCAACATCCGCCTTGCGCAGCACGCTGCTGCAGCGGGCGTGGGTGTACTGCACATAGGGGCCGGTTTCACCGTCAAAGTTGAGCGCCCGATCCCAGCGGAAGTCAATATCCTTGATGCGGCTGTTGAACAGGTCGCTGAAGATCACGGCGCCCACGCCCACCGCCCGGGCGGTGCCTGTTTTGTCCTGCAGGCCGGGGCTCTTTTCCTCAATGATGGCCAGGGCTTTCTCCTGGGCCTTGTCCAGCAGCTCATCCAGGTACACGATGTTGCCCTTGCGGGTGGACAGGGCCTCGCCCTCGTAGCTGATCATGCCGAAGGACACGTGCTCCAACTGGTCCTTGGCCCAGTCATAGCCCATCAGCTCCAGCACCTTGAACACCTGGCGGAAGTGCAGGTCCTGCTGGTAGGCCACCACATACAGGCACTTGTCAAAATCGTAGGTATCCTTGCGGTACAGCGCGGCCGCAATGTCCCGGGTGGCATACAGGGTGGCCCCGTCGCTTTTGATGATCAGGCAGGGGGGCATGCTCCACTCCTCCAGGTCCACCACATAGGCGCCGTCCGATTCCTTCAGCAGGTTCTTCTGCTGCAGCTCATCCACCACACGGCCCATTTTGTCGTTATAAAAGCTTTCGCCCGCATAGCTGTCAAACTGCACGTCCAGCAGGTCGTATACACGGCTGGCGTCCTTGAGAGTGATTTCCTTAAACCAGTTGAAGATACGCAGGGCCTCTTCGTCCCCATCCTCAATGCGCTTGAACCACTGCCTGCCCTCTTCTTCCAGGGCGGGGTCCTGCTGCTCCTCCTGGTGGAAGAGCACATACAGGTCGCTCAGCGCCTGCACGCCGCCCTGCTCCACCATGTCCTGACTGCCCCAGTGCTTGTAGGCGGCAATCATCTTGCCAAACTGGGTGCCCCAGTCGCCCAGGTGGTTGATGCCCACCGTGCGGTAACCCAAAAAGTCGTAGATGCGCTTCAGGCTGTTGCCAATGGCCGTTGTGCTGAGGTGGCCGATATGAAAGCGCTTGGCGATGTTGATGGAGGAATAGTCCAGACAGACGGTTTTGCCCGTCCCCTCCCGGCTGCTGCCCCAGCGCTCCGGCGCACTTAAAATAACGGGCAGCAGTTCCTCCGCCAAACCCTGGCGGTTTAAAAAGAAGTTGAGATAGCCGCCCTTTACCTCGGCCCGTGCCAGGCGGGGCGCATCAATATGCTGCATCAGCGTCTGGGCAATCTGGGGCGGGCCCTTGCGCAGCGACTTGGACAGTTGGAAACAGGGGAACGCAAAATCCCCCAAGACGGGATCGGGCGGCACTTCCAGCATGCGCGCGATGTCCGCGGGCGCCTCGGCCCCCTCAAATCCCCTGGCAATGGCCCCTGCGACCAGATCGGCAATCCTCGCCCGCAAATCCATGCGCCACCTCCCATAAAACAAGGACAATCATAGCATAAGCCCCATAGGGGCGCAAGGCAAAGCAAAGCCCTTGAGCGGCAAATCCCGGGGACGCTATTTCTTCAAATCTTCCAGCTTTTGCAGCGTGCGCTGCATAAAGCGGTCGTTGTCCACAATGTAGCGCTCGTGGGTGCCCTCGCCGATCAGACCGGCGGGATCATAGGCCCGCACGGCAAACAGCAGGCGCTTGCCCTCTACCTGCTGCAGCTCGCACTCACAGCGCACCTCCATACCCAGAGGGGTGGCGGCCAGGTGCCGCACGTGCAGCATGGTGCCTACGGTGCCCTGCCCCGCATCCAGCAGGGGCTGCACGGCGTGCAGGGCGCACATCTCCATCATGGCAATCATGGCGGGGGTGCCGAATACCTCAAGGCCCCCGCTGCCCACAGCAGAGGCGGTCTTATCCGGGGTGACGGTGGCGGTGACCGTATGAGTGATGCCTGGCTGCAGCATGGTGATCCTCCGTTTTGTTGATGCAGTCATTATACCATGGATCACCCGAATTGACCGCTTTTCGTCCCCATGCTATACTTCCCGCACGGAAGGCG
>JAAZBR010000197.1 GCA_012513735.1 Clostridiales bacterium
CAACAGCTTGGCGTTGTCGCTGAAGGAATACTGTGTTTTGGCGATACACACCGGCACGTTGCGATAGCCGTCCTGTTCAAGCTGCTGAAGCATCGCGCGGGTTTTGCCTGCAAAGGCAACGCTGCCGGCATGATACACCTTGCCAGCCACAGCGCGGATCTTGTCCTCCAGCGATGCATCCGCGGCATAGGTGAAAGAGGGCGTCAACGGGGACGAGCCCTCCAGCAGGTCAGCCACACAGCGGGCAAGATCCGCAGCACCCGCGCCGCCCTTCGCCCAGCCATCGCTGAAGCGGCAGGGAACGCCCTCCACCTCCATAGCGCGGAGCACCCTATCGATCTCCGCCTGGCTGTCGCTTTCAAAATGGTTGAGGGCAACCACCACGGGCAGGCCCCACACCTGGCGCACATTCTGTATGTGTCGGCGGAGGTTTTGCAGACCGGTGCCCAAGGCCTCCACATTCTCTTTGGAAAGATCCGCCTTCGCAACCCCGCCATGGTGCTTGAGCGCGCGGATGGTGGCCACCAGTACCACACAATCGGGCCACAGCCCGCTTTGGCGGCACTTGATATCCAGGAACTTTTCCGCGCCCAGGTCGGCGCCAAAACCGGCCTCGGTGATCACATAATCCGCCAGACGAGTGGCCAGCTTGGTAGCGATGACGCTGTTGCAACCATGGGCAATGTTGGCAAAGGGCCCCCCATGAATCAGGCAGGGAGTATGATCCAGGGTCTGCACCAGGTTGGGCATCGCCGCATCCCGCAGAAGGGCCGCCATGGCGCCCTGAGCGCCAATCTGGCCACAGGTGACGGGCTTGCCCACATCGTTCCTTGCCACCACGATGCGGCTCAGGCGCTCCTTTAAGTCCTCCAGATCCCCTGCCATGCAGAATGTGGCCATCACCTCACTGGCCGCTGTGATGTCAAACCCATCCTCCCGCGGCACGCCATTCTTGTCTCCACCCAGGCCGCTGACCACATTGCGAAGCTGCCGGTCATTCAGGTCCATGCAGCGGCGGAAGGTGATGCGGCGCGGGTCGATATGAAGCTCGTTGCCCTGCTGGATATGATTATCCACCATGGCGGCCAGCAGGTTGTTAGCCGCCGTGATGGCATGCAGATCGCCAGTAAAATGCAGGTTAATATTTTCCATAGGTACAACCTGCACATATCCCCCGCCCGTGGCCCCGCCCTTCATGCCGAAAACCGGGCCCAAGGAGGGCTCCCTCAAAGCCAAAATGGCTGATTTGCCAATGTGGGTCAGGCCATCGGCCAGGCTTATACTGATGGTCGTCTTGCCTTCTCCGGCAGGGGTGGGCGTGATGGCGGTAACCAGCACCAGCTTGGCACGGGGCTGCATGTCGCTGCAGGCGTGAGGGTCTACCTTGGCGATATAGCGGCCATAGGGCTGCACCGCATCTTCCTTCAGCCCCAGTTTGTCCGCTATTTGGGAAATAGGCAGCAGTTTGGCAGCCTGAGCAATCTGAATATCATTCAATGAACAATCCCTCCACATTAAAAATGGGTAACACAGGCGTATAGAAAAGCAGGCTGGCTGTCAGCCGCCTGTTTACTTCAAAGACGCAAGCTTTCCCACCACCACATGGAGACAGGCTTGTTTGCTCTCCTCCAGATGATGCTTCATCAACTGGTCCAGCCGCTTCAGGTCACGCTTCTCCAGGCAGTCCAGGATCTGGTGATGCTCCTGATGGGCATTGGACCGGCGCACAATGCTGGCGATGGTCATGGTGGAGAAGCGCATGATGTACTCCTCCTGGCTGTCAATGACCCGCAAAATGCGCTTTTTCCCGGATATCCGCTCAATGCGCCGGTGAAACTGCCGGTTCAGCTTGGCCAGGCTGTCCACATCCTCTGCAATTTGCGCGGCATCCATTCGGGTCAGCAGCTCCCGGATTTCCGTTAGGTCCTCTTCGGAGACGTTATCAATAATGGAAGGCATAATCAGCGCCCACAGGGCATTGCGGATGCTGAATATTTCTTCGATATCCTCAATCGTAAAGGCGCGCACCACGACGCCCCGGCGCTGTTCACAGGAGACCAGGCCATCCAGCTCCAGCTTCCGGAAAGCCTCGCGCAGCGGCGTGCGGCTGATGTGCAGCTTGTTGGCATAGACGGTCTCTACAATGCGGGAACCTGCGGGGATCTCTCCGGTGATGATCGCGTGTTTCAGAGTTTCATAAGCGATCTCTCTGATGGGTTTGCTAAGCTCGCTCATTGTCTGACTGCACTGCCTTTCTCAACAAAATACATGCGTTTATAGTAACTGGAAAGCCATACGCTGTCAAGAAATGCAAAACAAATGCAAGATTTTATTTCCCAGTATCCACCTCTGATCCGGAGGTCAGCATGGTGCGCGGCCTCAACATCCCTTCCCGCAGGCTCCAGACACCGATCAGCTGTCCCCCGCAGAAAAGCGTCACGGGCATCCCCTCCTCGATCTTTCCATCTGCCAGTAGGGACGGCTGCAGCGGCACGCCGTTGATGCATTGCTTCAGCATCGCATCAGGCACGGTCAGACGGGGCAGGTGCCCCAAGACCTGGGGCATGGATACCAACCAGGGACCGCAGGTGGGCTCTCCCCACTTGTTTTCCAGCTCTTCCAGGGTGATGGCCGTATCGATGCAGAAGGGCCCCGACTGCTCACGGATCAGCAGGCGCATATGCGCCGGTTTACCCAGCATCTGGCCAATATCGTGGCACAGGGTACGAATGTAGGTCCCCTTGCCGCACGTGATGCGCAACAACCAGCCCTCCGGCATCACAGGCCGCAGCACATCAATGCGCTTGATAACGGTAAGACGCTCCGCAGCCTGCACCTGTAGGCCGCGACGGGCCAAGGTATACAGCGTCACGCCGCCTTGCTTCAGGGCAGAAAACGCCGGCGGTCTCTGCATGATATTCCCGGTAAACCGGGGCAGCATTGCGCGCAATTCCCCCTCGTCGGGGCAGCCTCTGTCCGCCTGGATCAGCGTGCCTGTAGCATCCTGTGTATCGCTGGCTCCGGTGAAGGATACATGGGCCACGTAGACCTTTTCCTTCTCGGTCAGATAATCAAAAAGCCGCGTCGCGCGGCCTACCATGATGGGCAACACACCACAGGCTTCCGGATCCAGGGTGCCGGCATGCCCTGCCTTTGCACCGGTGATCCGTTTGACAACGGCCACCGCCTGAGCCGAAGTGATACCGGGCGGCTTCAGCAGATTAATGATGCCGTTCATGCCTGCAGAGCCTGCCGCAACCGTTGGTGTACACGGGTTATGGCCTCCTCCATGGGGCCGGACAGGGTACACCCTGCCGCCTGGGGATGCCCTCCACCGCCCAGCTCCAGGGCAATGCCGGCCACCTCATCAGGCGCTACAGCCCGCAGGCTGAACTTGGTTGCGTTGTCTGTCTGCGTAGCCAGGTAACAAATCCTGACCCCCGTGATATACAGGCCGTAGTTGACAATGCGGTCCGCATGTTCCTGGGTGGCG
Organism: Clostridiales bacterium; assembly: GCA_012513735.1. Classification (GTDB taxonomy): domain Bacteria; phylum Bacillota; class Clostridia; order Christensenellales; family Aristaeellaceae; genus UBA1038. The sequence goes on from JAAZBR010000197.1 coordinate 3,494, forward strand.
CCGCTGGCCACCAGGTCCTCCTGCCGTATCACCATGGAGCTCAACTGTCCATCCAGGTCAAATTGCAGGCTGTTCAGCGCCCGGCCCAGCAGCAGCACGTGCGCCTTTTCCCGCATGAGGTGCAGTTCCCGTGCAGTCTCCACAATGGGCAGCCCCGCCTCCATCAGCCCTGCCATCTGCTCAAAGGTTTCGGCGCTTAAGCTGCTGAAGCAGAAATTGCCCGTATCGGTGCTGATGGCTGCGTAAAGGCAGATGGCCTCGTCGACTTCAAAAGCCAGCTTTGCCGCGCGGAAAAAGCGATAGACCAAAGTGCCCGAAGCCGGCGCCTGGGGATCCACCACGTTATGCTGAGCAAAGCCTGTGTTTGTCTGGTGGTGATCCATTTGAAGGGTCTGGCTGCATTGAAAGAAGGGCATGGCACTGTCCCCCAGCCGCTCCTTGTCGTAGGCATCAATGCTGAATCCCAGATCAAATTGTTGTCCCCGGGCTTCTGCAGCAAGCTGTATCCTCTCCGCGCCGGGCAGAAAGCAAAGGTTCTGGGGCGGCAAATCATGACAGATCATCAATGTCTGCTTGCCCATGCGGCGCAGCGCACTATCCAGAGCCAATAAGGAACCAATAGCGTCTCCATCCGGCGTAAGATGCGTACACAACAATACGCGCCGGGCATTCCTGACCAGCGCGACAGCCTGAGCCATTCGGGAATCAGTTGGTCGGATCATGTTCTCCATCCTGTTCATGCTGGTCATGCACATCGTCGTTCCCCACACCAACCTCCTTGAGGATCTTGGCAATGTGCATGCCGTATTCAATGTTTGGGTCATCCATAATGGTCAACTCCGGAATATACCGCAGGCTGAGGCGCTGCCCCAACTCGCGGCGTATGAAGCCTGCAGCGCTCTTAAGCGCCTTGATAACATCTTTGCGCAGGTCGGCTTCCAACACGCTGACATACACCTTTGCGTTATGCAGATCGCGGCTGACATCCACCCGGGTAACCGAATAGGTACCCGTCAGCCGGGGATCATCCAAGTCGGTGCGGATGATACGGTCGATCTCCTGACGCATCAACTCTTGCACACGGTCATTGCGAAAATTAGGCACGACCGCTCTCCTTACCCTCTATTTCTTCCATGACGAAGCATTCGATGACATCCTTTTCCTTGATGTCGTTGTAGCCTTCCAGCCCAATGCCACACTCATAGCCCGATGCAACTTCCTTAACATCGTCCTTAAAGCGCCGCAGGGAGGCCAGCTTGCCCTCAAACACAACCACATTGTCGCGCAGCAGGCGCACCGAGGCATTGCGCTGCATCTTGCCTTCGGTGACATAGCAGCCAGCGATTGTACCGGCACCGGTGATGCGGAATGTGTTGCGCACCTCAGCTTGGCCGAGCAGATTCTCCTTGAATACCGGCTCCAGCATGCCCTTCATGGCCTTCTCAATGTCCTCAATAGCCTGGTAAATGACGCGGTAGAGGCGGACGTCCACCTCTTCCTTCTCGGCCATGTCCCTGGCGTTACTGTCCGGACGAATATTGAAGCCGATGATCAGTGCGCCAAATGCGCTGGCCAAGTTAACATCATCTTTGGTGATGGCGCCAACGCCAGCATGTAGCACGCGGATTTTGACTTGGTCGTTGGATAACTTCTCCAGCGCCTGACGGACGGCCTCCACCGAGCCCTGCACGTCTGCCTTGACGATGATATTCAGGGTCTCCACTTTGCCCTCAGAAATACTGTCAAACAAGTTGTCCAGCGTTACCTTTGAGCCGGCACTCACACGCTGCTCGCGGTCTCTGTCACGACGCTCCTCCGCCACCGCGCGGATCAGGCGATCATCCTCAACGGCAATCATCTCGTCGCCGGCCAGCGGCACATCCGTAAAGCCGGAGATCTCAACGGGCATGGAGGGGCCGGCGGACTGCACACGCTCTCCCCTGTCATTCTGCAGGGCGCGGACGCGGCCTGAAGCCATCCCTGCGATGATGCTATCACCCACACGCAGGGTACCATTCTGCAGCAATACTGTGGCAAGCGGGCCCCTGGACTTATCCAGCTTAGCCTCGATAATGACACCCTGGGCCTTGCGATCGGGGTTGGCACGCAGTTGGAGTACCTCTGCCTGCAGCAGGATCATCTCAAGCAATTGCTCCACACCTTCGCCGGTGTGGGCGCTGACAGGCACCATAATGGTGTCGCCACCCCACTCCTCGGTAACCAGTTCGTAGTTGGTCAAGTCCTGCTTGATGCGCTCCGGGTTGGCAGTAGGCTTGTCCATCTTGTTAATGGCCACAATAATTGGCACATTGGCCGCCTTGGCGTGGTTCAGGGCTTCCACCGTCTGCGGCATCACGCCGTCATCCGCCGCCACCACCAGTACAGCAATGTCCGTCGCCTGGGCACCGCGGGCACGCATGGCAGTAAACGCCTCATGGCCGGGGGTGTCAAGGAAGGTGATGCGTTGTCCTTTGATGGAAACGGAGTATGCGCCAATGTGCTGGGTGATTCCTCCGGCTTCCGTGGTCGTCACATGGGCCTTACGGATGTAGTCAAGCAACGAGGTCTTTCCGTGGTCAACGTGTCCCATAATGGTGATAACCGGTGGACGGGGCTGCAGATCCTTTTCCTGATCCTCGTATACGATTTCTGACAGCGCGTCCTCCGCCGTCTTGGCGATCTGCATTTCCAGCTCAACACCAAACTCGCTGCAAACCAGAGAAGCGGTATCATAATCCAGTTCGCTGTTAATGTTGGCCAGGTTGCCCAGCAGCAACAACTTTTTCAGGATTTCTCCGGCCGGGCGGCCAATGCGCTCGGTCAGATCCTTCACGGTGATGGTTTCGGCCGTCATGTATGCCTTTTCAATTCGGATGGGTGCCATCATCTGCTGCGCGGATGGCTTCTTGGCGCGTGAGCGCTTGCCGCCCCGCACCACATCATCATCATAGTTGCTGAAGTTGCTGCGGGCAAGCTGTCTGCGATTGCGACTTACATGCTCAGGATCGTGCTGACGCGTGTAGTTCTTCTTGTTGGGATCGTAGTTGCTGACCCGCTCCTTCTCCAAGTGCATGGGTGGATCATCCATGGGCATGGGTCGCCGGGTCGCGCCGGAGCGCGAACCGGACTGGGCAGAGCGTCGCTGACTCTGACCGGGGGCCGGGCGGCCATATTGCTGGCCACCGGAGGCCGGACGGCCATTCTGCTGGGCGCCGGGGGCCGGGCGGCCATACTGTTGCGCACCGGAAGCCGGACGGCCATACTGTTGCGCGCCGGAAGCCGGGCGGCCATATTGCTGGGTACCGGTAGCAGGTCGGCCATACTGCTGTGCACCAGGAGCCGGGCGACCATATTGCTGGGCGCCGGGGGCCGGGCGGCCATATTGCTGAGCACCGGGAACCGGACGGCCATAGGGCGGTCCTCCCTGAATAGGACGGGCAGGCTGCTGCGTGACCGCAGCAGGACGTGCCGCTGGCTGCTGAACAGGCACAGGGACAGCCACCTTTGCGGGGGCCTCCTGAACGGGTTCCGGATCTTTCGCAGACATTGTCGCAGCCGGCTCTGCCGGGGCAGGCACCGGTTCCGTAATAGGTGGTTTGCTCTCTACGGTCTCAGCCTGAGGGGCTGCTTTTTCTTCCACCGATTCCGCTTTGGCCACCGGCTTGGTTGTCTCAGCAACTGCTTCAACCGGCTTCTCTGCTGCAGGGACCGGAGTCGCCTCAACTACCGGCTGCGCTGTGTCTACCACTTCAACTGGAACAACCTCATCATCGGGCATTGTCCACGCCTTGGTCTGCTGCTGCATCATCTGCTGATGCTGCTCAAAGCGGAGGCGCTGACGCTCCTCTTCTTCCTGACGCAGGAACTGACTTTCCTGCTGGCGAAGCATCTGCGCAAGAATATCCGCATTGCGCTTCAGCCGTTCTGTCTCCGCCAGGATGATACCGGCTTTCTGATTAAGCTCCTTGGTTACATCTTTGAGCCTTACCTTTGACATTCGAGCTACGTCCTCCGATGGCCTTATTGGCCTTTTTGGTGTAGGTTTTCCACGCACGCCTTGCGTACTTTATCAGTTAATCCCCCTTGTGGCAAGGCCGCAACAATTGCCTTTGCCTTGCCCGTAGCCGATTCCAGCAGGCCTGGGGGAAGAATGTGTAGGGGGATTTGATGACTGATTGCCGCATTCTCAAAACGCCTTCGCGTGTTGGCGGATGCCCCATCATCCAGCAGAATTAAGGCTGCCTTGCCCTGCCTGACTGCTTGCAGCGCCCGCTCCCCTCCAGGGATCAGCAGGCCCGCACGCGTTGCCAAACCCAGCAGACCACTTAGGCCATTACTGGCCACTGGCTGTCTCCTTGGGGAGCATAGACAAGGCCTGGCGCAACTGCTCCGTCACCTCAGAACCGATGGCCGTTTCAAGCGCCCGGTCCAACTGGCGCTGCTTGATAGCCCGCATCAGGCAGCTTTCCTGCCGACACACATAAGCCCCCCGGCCTGATTTCTTACCGACGGGATCAAGGGAAACCTCTCCCTCCGGCGAACGCACAACACGCAGCAACTGCTTTTTGGGAAACATCTCACGGCAGCCAACGCACATGCGCATAGGAATCTTCTTGGGCATGGATCTCCTTCAGGTTACATGTCCAGCGGGTAAGGCTGATTGTACAGGTCATCCTGGGGATAATTTTCGTGCAGGTACTCATCCTGTTGTGGAATTGCTTCCGGGTCAATGCCCTGTTCACGCATCAGTTCGGCCACCTGAGACTCGGACTTGATGTCGATCTTCCAGCCGGTCAGCTTGGCTGCCAGGCGGGCGTTCTGCCCTTCCTTGCCAATGGCTAGGGAGAGCTGCATATCAGGCACCACCACGCGGCAGATTTTCTCTGCCTCGGAGATGAACACGCTGACCACGTGGGCGGGATTAAGCGCATTGGCCACAAACTCAGCAGGATCGGGTGACCACTTGATGATATCAATCTTCTCGTTCTTCAGCTCTTTGACCACATTCTCCACACGGGAGCCACGGGGGCCTACGCAG
>JAAZBR010000025.1 GCA_012513735.1 Clostridiales bacterium
CGCGGCGGAATGCCTGCTGGTGCACCGGGACATTGCGGCGCAGGCCCTGCCGCTGATCGCGGGCGACCTGCTGCAGGCAGGGGTAGAGCTGCGGGGGGATGAAGCCGCCCTTGCGCTGGTGCCCGGGCTGGTGCCCGCCACTCAGGAGGACTGGGGGATGGAATACAACCAGCTCATCATGGCCGTGAAGGTGGTGGAGGACATAGACGCGGCTCTCCAACACATTGCGCGCTATGGCACCCAGCATTCGGAGGCCATTCTCACCATGGATCAACAGGCGGCCGACCGCTTTCTGGCAGAGGTGGATGCCGCCGCCGTCTACCATAACGTGTCCACCCGCTTCACCGATGGGGGCGAGTTCGGCTTCGGGGCCGAGATCGGCATCTCTACCCAGCGGCTGCACTGCCGGGGGCCGGTGGGTATCCGGGCGCTTTGCACCAGCAAGTTCCTGGTGGATGGAAGCGGGCAAACCAGATAGGCAGGGGTTGCCCGTGGGAGCGGTTTTTCAGAAGTACAGGAGGAGAGCAGCATGAATTACGCGTTTATCGGCCTTGGCAACATGGCGGGGGCCATCCTGCGAGGCATGAAACAGTCGGGCAACTTTGCGGTGGACAGCCTGGTTGGCTACGATGCCGACCCTGCCTGTGGCGAGCGCCTGAAGGCCGAGGTGCCGCTGACACCCATGCGCAGTGCGATGGAGGCCGTGTCCCAGGCCGCTGTGGTGGTGCTGGCTGTCAAGCCCCAGGTGATGGGCCAGGTGCTGAAGGAGTTGAAGAGCGATTTGCAGAAGGACAAGCTGGTCATTTCCATTGCAGCCGGGCTGCCGGTCAGCTACTATCAGCGCTGGCTTAACGACAAGGTACCCGTGGTACGGGTGATGCCCAGCCTGAATGCCAAGGTGCAGTCTGCCTGCAGCGCGGTGTGTGGCGGCGACTATGCCACCCAACAGCACATCGCCATTGCTCACAAGCTGTTCAGCGCCGTGGGCAGCGTATATGATGTGCCTGAAAAGCTGTTCCCTGCTTTCTCCGCCTTGTCGGGGGCTGCGCCCGCCTTTGTGTTTCAGTTCATTGACGGCCTGGCGTCGGCCGGCGTCAAGGCAGGCCTGGCCCGCCCTCTGGCTCAGCAGATCGCTACCGAGATGACCCTGGGTAGCGCCAAGCTGCTCAAGCAGGCAGGGGAGCATCCCCGTCAGTTGATGGATCAGGTGTGCAGCCCCGGCGGTACCACCATTGAGGGTGTCTACGCGCTAGCGGCGGGCGGGTTTGACCATACGCTGCACCAGGCGGTGCAGGCTGTCATTGACAAAGATCTGCTGCTGGGCCGTAGCGAGGGGGACAAAAAGGAAACCGAAGGATAAGGGCTGACTGTTCCTCCGCAGAGCCCCGAAGCCGCCGCCCGGGCACAGACCCGGGACAGGCAGACAATGGATGTTGGCACTTGGCGCCCCTTAAATAGGCGCTGTTACCCGGCTGACCGGCCACCCTGTCAGCTTGCATATGAAGAAAGGAAGGAACCATGGAGCTGTATCAAGCCATCAACACCCGTGAAAGCTGCCGCGACTATGAGGACAGGCCGGTGGAACGTGAGAAACTGAACCGCTTGCTGGAGGCAGCCCGCATGGCCCCCTCTGCCGGCAACGGCCAGCCGGCCCGCTATGTGGTGGTCACTAACAAAGAAATGCTGGCGCGGTTAGTCCCCCTCACCCAGATTGTTTCCGGCGTCAACCTGTGGATGGAGCAGGCCCCCTGCCTGATCGTGGTCTATGAGCAGCTTGCCGAGCGCTGCCTGACCCGCTATGGCGATGCGTACCTGAAGTATGATTGGCCTGGTCTTGACATCGGCCTGGCCACGGCGCAGATCTGCCTGGCCGCCACCGCTGAAGGCCTGGGCACCTGCATTGTGGGCAGCTTTGACGTGCCTGCCATCCAGAAGCTGCTGGATATCCCTGCCGACTCGCGCCTCCGCCTGATGATCGCCGTGGGCTATCCTAAGCAGAAGCCTCTCAGGGAGAAAAAGCGCATGGCCCTGGAGGAGCTGGTGCGGTTTGAGGAGTAGTGCCCTAATAGATGAGGGATTGCCCTCGGATTCTGAACATTATACGATACGGCCTGCATTCGCAATGGATGCAGGCCGGCTTTGTCAAGGTGTCCCGGATTAGTTAATGGGCACCAGCGCGGGCGGCGGTGCAGTCGCGGTCACCTGGCTGGCGGTGGCTTCGATGTAGCCAAAGGGATTGCCGTTGTAGATCAGGGTGCGGAAGGTGCCGCTCACCAGCACGGTTTCGCCGGGCTGCGGGTAATCCATACCCTGGGGAAGCTGAAACTCCACCCCCAGCTCACAGCAGGCGGCGCTGTCATACACCAGCACCATGTGCACGCGCTCGGCGCCGTCGCTGGTCATGGCGCTGTAATAGCGCCCCTCCACGCGGATGCCGCGCCCCACATACTGGGCGGGGTTGACCAATATATTGTACAGTTCCGCATAGGCCATAGTGCTGCTCATCCGGGTGGTATCGATCATGGGGCCGTCTGCCGGGGCGGCCGCAGGCGGGGCAGTGGCCGGGCTTTGCAGCGCCGCAGGGACGGCCGTGGGGCCCTCCGACAGGGTGGGGGTGGAGGTCGGGTCGGCGGGGGCAGCCGGCGCCGGGCTGCCGCAGGCGCTTAGAAACAGCGCGGCCAGCAGCAGCATCGCAAGCATTGCCCGTTTGGTAGCCTGTGTCATGCCTTGGTTCCCCTTTCTTTGAGTACGCCCAGCGCACAGAACAGAATAAAGCCCAGCATGTCGGCTGCCACAATGGTGGCGCCCACCGGCGTGCCTGCCAGAATGGACAGCAGAATGCCCAGCAGCGCCGCCGTGACGGAGAATACCGCCGCGCACAGCGTCACCGCGCGGAAACTGTGGTACACCCGCATGGCCGATACCACCGGGAACACCAGCAGCGCGGTGATCAGCAGGGAACCCACCAGATTCATGGCCAGCACAATCACCGTGGCGGTGACTACCGCCAGCGCCAGGTTATAAAGCCGCAGCTTAAAGCCGCTGGCAGCGCAGAAATCCGCATCGAAGGTGAAGGCGAAGATATGCCGGTAGAACACCGCAAACAGTCCCACCACCACGGCGGACAGGCCGATGGACAGCCACACCTCCTGCCTGCTTAGGGTGAGGATGGCAGTGGAGCCAAACAGCGTGGTGCACACATCCCCCGACACATTGCCTCCCCGGGGCGGGAACAGGTTGAACAGAATATACCCCACCGCCAGCGCTGAAACAGACAGCATGGCCAGCGATGCATCCCCCCGGGCACGGCGGTTGCCCTGCAGCAGCAGAATGGAGAACAGCATGGTGAGGGGCAGCACCAGCAGCATGTCGCCGGAAAGCTGCATCACGGTGGCAATGGCCATGGCGCCAAAGGCCACGTGAGACAGCCCATCGCCAATGTGGCTCAGGCGCCGCAGCACCAGCACGGTGCCCAGCAAAGAGGCGCTCAACGCCACCAGCACGCCCACCACCAGCGCATGCTGCACAAAGGGGAAGCTGAGGTAGTGAACCAGCGTTTGCCACATGCTCATGCCAGTTCCTCCTTCCGGTGCTGCAGGTAGGCTGCCCGGGTGCCGTAGAACCAACCTTCGGGCTGCAGGTGCAGCAGGTGGGAGGCATCCCTGAGGGCGGCCTGTATATCATGGGAAATCATCAGAATGGTGACTCCCTCGGCGTTGAGGCGGCTGATCAACAGGTACAGCTCTGCCGTGATCTGGGGGTCCAGCCCGGCTACCGGTTCATCCAGCAGCAGCACCTTCTGCGCAGCACACAGCGCGCGCGCCAGCAGCACCCGCTGCTGCTGGCCGCCGGACAGGCGGCGGTAGGCCTTGCCCGCCAGGTTTTCAATGCCCAGCCGCTGCATGCTCTGCCGGGCCAGCGCCAGTTGGGCTGGGGTGTAGCACATCAGGGGCCCGCCGGGCTTCAGGCAGCCGGAGCGCACCACCTCCCACACGGAGGCGGGGAAATCCCGCTGGGCAGCGCTCTGCTGGGGCAGGTAGCCAATGTCTCCCCTTTTCAGGCCGTCTCCCAGCACCACCTGCCCCTCCATGGGCGGCTGCAGGCCCAGAATGGCCCGCATCAGGGTGGTTTTGCCCGAGCCGTTGGCGCCCACAATGCACAGGTAGTCCCCCGCGTGCACGGCAAAGGACAGCTTGTTCAGCACCGCACGCCCCTCGTAGCCCAGGGTGAGGTTGTCGCAGGTAATCAGCGCCATAGGATTCCTTTCTTTGTTCCAGGGAAGGGGGTATAGGCGCCGGGACGGGAGACGCGTCTGCAAGTTCACGCTTGGCCATGCGGTGTTCGCGGGGCTTCCTTGTATGGCTTGTTTCGCGTGGCTCTCCGCCCCGGCAGATTATGTGTTATGGCTTCAGCGCTTTTTCAAGCACCTGCAGGTTCTGCTGCATGATATGAAGGTAGCTGGCGCCCGCTTCAATATCCTGGCGGGTGATGGTCTGCATGGCGTTCAGGGTATCCACGCCGGGCGTGGTGCCCGATGCGCTGACAACGGCCTGCGCAATGCGGCCGTCTGAGCCGTCGATGGTCAGTACCACAGGCAGATTCAGCTCGTTTACCTTGCCGGCCAGGAAGGCCACGGTTTCAAAGCTGGCCTCGCTTTCGGCAGAGCAGCCGGAAAAGGCCGCGTAGTAGCGGATGCCGTAGTCATCCATCAGGTAGCGGAAAGGAAAGCGGTCGCCAAAAAGCAGCGTCTTGTCGGGCAGGGGATCCAGCGCCTTATGGTACTGCTGATCCAGGCGCGCCAGTTCCTCTATATACTGCCGGGCGTTCTGCTGCCACACGGACCCGCGCTGTGCATCCAGGCGGCTCAAGGCATCGGCCAGGGCCTGGGTGAGCTTCTGTGCGTTTGTGAGCGACAGCCAGATGTGTTCGTCATTGTGGCTGTGGGCATGGGTTGTCTCATCGCCGTGGTCATGGTCGTGCTCGTGATCGCCATGGACCTCGGCTTCGTGCTGGTGGTCATTGTGTGTTTCGGCCTCATGCTCGTGTTCGCCGTGGGCTTCGGCCTCATGGTCGTGTTCGTCGTGAACCTCGGCCTCGTGGTCGTGGTCATCGTCGTCATGGGCATGGGCGCCGGCCTGCATGCCCTCCACGCTCACCTCTACCTTCACATCCTCTCCCAGCGTCTCCATCAGGTTGACCACCTGCATGTCCGGGTTGGTGGCCTGCGCCAGCGCGTCCTTGACCCAGTTATCAGAGGGACCGCCGATGTACACAAAAAGATCGGCTGTGGACACCGTCACGATGTCCTGTACCGAGGGCTGGAAGTTGTGCAGGTCTGCGCCGCTTTCCTGCAGCAGCACCAGGTTGACCTGCTCCGCATCCGCGCCCAGCACCTGGCGCAGCCAGTCCCAGGCGGGGAAGGTGGTGGCCACCACGTTCCATTTCTTCTGTGGTTGGGCCCATGCGGGCGCCACAGCCAAAGTGATGAGCAACAAAGCCGC
>JAAZBR010000198.1 GCA_012513735.1 Clostridiales bacterium
GCAGCCCGCCAGGCCCAGCCGGATACCGGCTGGGACAGCCCGGACCCTGCGCACCACCACCTGTATGCCCACGGCAGCTGCTGCATGGACGTGGCCAGCCTGGTGAAGCTGGGCCAGGCCCTGCTGCGCCCGGGCTTTTTCACAGAGGACAGCCTCCTTTTGATGCGGTCGCCCCGGGGCAGCCTGATGCGCCGGGACCCCGCCCTCACCCAGGGCCTGGGGATGTTCATCCTGCGGGATGCTGCCATCTGCGACAGGCTCCTGTACGGCCACCAGGGTATGGCCTATGGGGCAGTTCACATGCTGTTCCTGGACCTGGAATCCGGCCGGGGTATCATCAGCCTCACCACCGGCGCCTCCGAGGCCCGCAGCCACATCATGGCAGACATCAACCGGGCCCTTTTGAGGGAATGGGTGCAGCATGGCTGACGCTGTCCGGGAAATCCACCGGCGTACAGGCCACCGCCTGGTGGTCTTTCATAGCGGGGAAACCTTAAAAATACCCCACGCCCTCTTCCGTCTTCATCCTTTGCAGGCAGGGGAGGAGGTGGATGTGGCGGCTTTTGTCAGCAGGCTCAGAACAGAAGAAAACCGGTACGCCCTGGAAGCCGCGGTGCGCATGCTGGAAATGCGGGACCGCAGCGAGCAGGAGGTGTACCGGAAGCTCACAGACAGCGGGTTTTCAGGGCCCGCTGCGGCGGCTGCCGTGGCTAAGCTGCTGGAATTGGGCTATCTGAATGACGCGGCCTACGCCCGGCAGGCTGTGGCGCGCCTGCAAAAAAAATACGGCAGCATCCGCATCCGGCAGGAGCTGCGCAGCAAGGGCATCCAGGACAGCCTGATTGCAGACAGCCTGCATGAGTCAGACCGGGAAGAGCAGGTGGAGGCCGCGGCCCGGATTGCCCGGAAGACCTATGTGAGGCTTTCAGCAGAGCCGGAAAACGCCTACCGCCGCGCCTATGCCGCCCTGGCCCGGCGGGGCTTCACCCCCGATGTGGTGCGGGCAGCCCTGGAGGTTGTGCAGGAGGAGGTCAGGAACCCGTCAGATGACGGATGATCTCCCCGGCCATCATCATCCCGGCCACCGGCGGCACGTAGGCCACCGAGCCGGGTGCATGCCGCCCCCCTTCCAGGCTGGTGACGGCTTTGACCGGTTCCTCAGTGGAAAACAGCACCCGCAGGGCAGGGATGCCCTGCTCCCGGCAGGCCTTCCGCATGCGCCGCGCCAAAGGGCAGACCGAAGTCTGGTAGATGTCTGCGAACTGCAGCCGGGTGCTGTCCAGGCGGTTGCCGGCCCCCATGCAGCTAAGGAGGAACACGTCATGAAGGAGGGCCTCCCTGGCCAGCAGCAGCTTGGCGCTTAAGGTGTCCACGCAGTCTGCTACGGCATGAAGGCCCTTGTAGTCCAGCAGTTCCCGGGTGTCCTCCCCGTAAAACCGGGGCAGGGCTGTGAGCTTCAAATCCGGATTGATGTCTAATAGCCGCTGTGCGCACACAGCGGTTTTTTGCTGCCCCAGGGTGGAGTGGAGGGCAATCAGCTGGCGGTTTAAGTTGGTGATGGCCACGGTGTCGTGGTCCATCAGGGTGATGCGGCCCACCCCGCTGCGGACCAGGGCCTCTGCACAGGCTGCGCCCACGCCCCCCACCCCGATCACCGCCACATGGGCCGCCTGCAGCCGCTGGAAGGCCGGCAGGCCAATCACGCTGATGGTTCTTGCAAACTGTTCCATAAAAACACCCTTTCCGGCTGTCCCTTGGGCTTGGCCACAGCGGCGGTGAGGAGGCAGACTGATGCGGCGCCGCCTGCCTTCATGATCCGGGCGCATTCCCGGGCGGTGTTGCCCGTGGTGCGCACATCATCCACCAGCAGGATGTCCTTGCCCAGA
>JAAZBR010000199.1 GCA_012513735.1 Clostridiales bacterium
GCTGACCCTGCCCCTGTTGGATGAGATGCTGAAAAACCCCCGGGTGGTGGCAGTGAAAAACTCCTCCATGCCGGTGCAGGATATCCAGTTGTTCAGGGACCGGGCCGACGGCGCGCTGGCCGTATTCAACGGCCCCGATGAACAGCTGCTGGCCGGCCTGTCCATGGGCGCCATCGGCGGTATCGGCGGCACCTATGGGGCCATGCCGCGGCTGTACCTGAAGCTGAAAAGCCTGTTTGATGCGCAGGAAATGGACAAGGCCATGGCGCTGCAGAATGATATCTGCCGGCTGATCTATGCCTTCTGCGGCTGCCAGGGCAGCATGTATGCCGTTATCAAGGAGCTGCTGCGCCGCCGCGGCGTGCAGTGCGGCAGCGTGCGGCCTCCCCTCTATCCCCTGCAGGCAGCGGACATCCCCCAGGTAGATGCCTGCGAGAAACTGCTGAAGAAAACCGAACAAGCCTGGCTGTAGCCAACTTGGTATCATGCAATATGGCCTCCGGATGATCGTCCGGAGGCCATATTGCATAATAGTGTGCGAGCTATACGATGCCCTGCCGGATCATGGCATCCGACACCTTGAGGAAGCCCGCCACGTTGGCCCCTAGGGCATAGTCCCCCGGTGCAGAGCAGGTCTCGGCGGCCAGGGAGATGCCCGTGAAGATGTTGACCATAATCCCTTTCAACTTACTGTCCACCTCTTCAAAGCTCCAGGCCTGGCGGGTGGAGTTCTGGCACATTTCCAGGGCGCTTACCGCTACACCGCCTGCATTAGCAGCCTTGCCGGTGGCATACAGCACGCCGTTTGCCTTCAACACGGTGACCGCCTCATGGGTAAGGGGCATGTTAGCGCCTTCCGCCACCGCCTGCACACCACCTTCCACCAGCGCCTTGGCGCCCTCCGCATCCATCTCATTCTGTGTGGCGCAGGGTAGCGCAATATCACAGGGTATTTGCCAGATGCCCCGGCAGCCTTCATGGTAAGTACTGCCCTTCACCCGCTCAGCATAGGCACTGATGCGGCCGCGCTCAACTTCTTTGATCTGCTTGAGCACCCCCAACCGGATGCCCTCAGGATCATGGATGTAGCCGCCGGAATCGCTCATTGCGACCACGCGGCCGCCCATAGCGGCGATCTTTTCGGCTGCGTAGATGGCCACATTGCCCGACCCGGAGACAATCACCGTCTGCCCGTCCACAGCCTTGCCATGCTTTTGCAGCATGGCCTCCAGCAGATAGCACAGGCCATATCCCGTCGCCTGGGTACGCACCAGAGAACCGCCATAGCTGATACCCTTGCCGGTCAGCACCCCCTCATAGCGGCCGGTCAGCCGCTTGTACTGGCCATACAGAAAGCCGATTTCCCGGGCGCCCACGCCAATGTCCCCGGCGGGCACATCGGTATCCGGCCCAATGTGGCGGTAGAGCTCGTTCATCAGGCTCTGGCAGAAGCGCATAACTTCCCCGTCAGACTTGCCTTTGGGGTCAAAGTCGCTGCCGCCCTTTCCCCCGCCCATGGGCTGGCCGGTAAGGCTGTTCTTCAATACCTGTTCCAGGGCCAGAAACTTCATCACGCCCAGGTTCACGCTGGGGTGAAAGCGCAGGCC
>JAAZBR010000200.1 GCA_012513735.1 Clostridiales bacterium
ACCATTTCCAGCAGTTTCTTTTTCTCTGACAAATCGATTCCCCACTTTCGATGCCCGGGCACAGCGCCCGTGTATAATCTGCAGACGGGGCTCCGCCAGAGTGGAGCCCCGTCGTCATAGCTTAGTATTCAGTCAGGCGAACGGCTGCTTACTGCCAGCCCTCAACGCCGAACTGCTCAACGTTCTCCTGGTTGATCAGGAAGGTGTCGACGGGCACGCGGACAAACTCCTTCTGCTCGCCATTCAGAATCTTGTAGGCAACTTCCACCGACAGCTTGCCGATGTTGATGGGGGACTGGGCGCCGGAGCCGATAAACTGGCCCTTCTCCGCAATGGCCTTTTTGGCGTCGGGGGAACCGTCCACGCCGTAGATTTCGATCTCGGTACGGCCAGCAGCCAGGCAGGAGGCGTAGATGCCCAGGGCTGTGGGGTCGTTGCCGCCAAAGGCCGCAATGATGCCGCCCTCAAACTCGCGCTGCAGAATGTCATCCATGATGCCCATGGCCTTCTGCAGGTCGCCCATGGCCGCCTGCTGGGCAACCACGTTGAACTTCACGCCGGACTTTGCAATCGCATCGTTGAAGCCGTTGATGCGGTCCACCACGCTCTGTGCCATGGGGTAGTCCAGGATCACGATGTTGCCGCCGTCAGGGTGGCGCTTGGCCAGGTCTTCGCCGCAGACATAGCCTGCATTGTAGTTGTTGGAGCCTACATAGGCGGCTACGTACTTCTCGTAGTCGGCCACTTCGGCGTCATAGTTGACCACGGGGATGCCTGCCGCCTGCAGCTGCACCATGGCGGGGATGATGCCTTCCTTGTCCGCCGCGTTGACAAACATCAGCTGCACACCCTTGCTGATGGCATCTTCAATCTGAGAGATCTGCAGGGCGTTGTCCATGGCCGGGTCAAAGGTGATCAGGGTGTCGCCGTTGGCTTCCACCACCTCGCGGATAGCTTCTTCAATTACGATAAAGAAGGGGTTGAGCATGGTCATGGCGGTATAGCCAAACACCTTGCCTTCTGCCATCACGGTGCCTGTGAGGGCCAGGAGCAGGACCAGAACCAGAGCGAGTACCTTTTTCATAGAAGAGTCCTCCTTTGTTATGGGCGCCATGTGCGATTTGACGCATTGCTTGCCTGATTATACAAGCCTGAAACGGGCCTTGTCAACAGGGCGGCGTGTTCAATTTATTGAAACAGAGGTGTGTTTCAACTTATTGAAACATAATACGTTCAGCTACCGGCTTGCCGGACGCTGTCTTTCGCACGTATCCGGTCTGCTGCGGGTTGGTGCGAGCGGGCTCGAAATGCTTGCAGGGGCGGGCGGCATGGCCTATACTGACAGGGATCTACGACCGTCTTTGATGAACGGAGGCCCACATGCGAAAGAAACTGTCCACTGCCCTCCGGCAGAAAAAGCTGTATCTGCTGGACATGGACGGCACCCTCTATCTGGGGGACAGGCTGTTTGAGGATACGCTGCCCTTTCTGCATGCCCTTAAGGACCATGGGGCACGGCCTGTATACCTGACCAACAACTCCTCCCGCAGCACGGAGGCCTATGTGGACAAGCTGGCCCGGCTGGGCATCCGGGCCTCGGCAGAGGATTTCTTTACCTCCACCGACGCCGCCTGCGCCTGGCTGAAGCACCGGTATGGCGGAAACGGCATCTATGCCCTGGGCACAGCCTCCTTCCGCACCCAACTGGCGGCGGAGGGACTGCCCGTGCGGGATAGCCTGACGGATGACGTCGACTGCCTGCTGCTGGGCTATGACACGGAGCTTACGTATCAAAAACTGGTAGACGCCTGCAAGCTGTTGAAGCGGGGGGTGCTGTACCTGGCCACCAACCCCGACCTGGTGTGCCCTACGGAGTTCGGCTATGTGCCCGACTGCGGCTCCCTGACCCAGGCGCTGGAGCACGCCACCGGCAGGATGCCCACAGTGATCGGCAAGCCCCAGCCCCAGATGGCGCTGCTGGCCATGGATAAATATGGCTGCACCAAGGAGGAGACTATTCTGGTGGGCGACCGACTGTACACCGACATCGCCTGCGGCGTTAGCGCCGGTATTGACACGGTGCTGGTGTTCAGCGGCGAGGCCCGGCCTGAGGATCTGTTGAAGAGCAAGGTCAAGCCCGCCTTCACCGCCGCAGGTGTGGGTGAACTGCTTGAGGCGCTGGATCCGGCCCACCGGCCATAGCATGCGCTACCTGTTTGTCGGCGATACCCATGGCAGCAAGGACCTGGACAAGCTGTGCCGGGCTCTGCCGTCCTTACAGCTCACCCCCCGGGACGTCCTGATCCATTGCGGGGACTTTGGCGCACCCTGGGCCAGTGACGATGATGAAACCCTTCGGTGGTGGCAGGCATTGACCTGCAAGAAGATCATCTGCCTGGGCAACCACGAGAACTATGGCTGGATCAGGCGTCAGCCGGTGGTGCGCCGTTTTGGCTGTCGGGGATATGATCTGGGGGGCGGGCTGTTCGCTCCCCTGGCCGGACAGATCGCCCGCATCGGCGGCCGCAGCTTCTGGTTTTACCCGGGTGGATTCTCTGTGGATTTCCTGCTGCGCAAGCCGGGCTACAATGTGTTTCAGGAGGAGTTGACGCCGGCCCTCCAGGCCCGGGCAGCGCTGAACAAGCTCCTGCGCCATGGCCCGGTGGACTATGTGATCAGCCACGACGGCCCCCGACAGCATGTGATGCAGCGCTTTGGGTTTCCCTTGGGGCTGCCCCCGTCCCTTTACTGGCAGCACCTGAATCAACCGGCGGACAGCCGCACCCACCCCGCCTTTCTGCTGGATCAGGTGTACGCAAGGCCGGATCTCTATGGCAGGTGGTACTTCGGCCACCATCACAGGGACGACGCTGTAGGCAAGTTGCGCTGCCTGTGGCAGCACATGGTGCTGGAGGACGGCCTGACCGGGCAGGCGCAGCTGATTGAGCCGTCCGCCTAGCACGCGAAAGGAGGTTTCCATGCCCCGCTACGATGTGATCAGTGCCGGTTTGATGGTGATGGATGTGATCGCCACCGGCGTGGACCGTACAGTATTTGACCGGGACACCACCTATGCCGAGCGCATTCAGTATGTGCCCGGGGGTGATGCCCTGAACGTGGCCATCAACCTGAGCAGGCTGGAAGTGGATGTTGCCATGGCGGGCAATGTGGGCCAGGATGCCTCCGGCGGCATGATCCTGCAGCAGCTTGAGGGCCTGGGTGTCCGCACCCATCTGGTGCGGGAACTCCCGGATGTTGCCACGGCCACCAGCATCGTGCTGTCCATGCCCGATGCCGAGCGTCATTTCATTTATCAGGCGGGTGGCAATGACCTGTTCGATGGGGCGCAGCTCACCGATCAGGCGCTTTCTGAGGCCCGCATTTTGTACATCGGCAGTGTGTTGGGCTTGCCTGCGCTGGCGGACGCGCATCTACCCTCCCTGCTGCAGCGGGCCCGGGCGCTGGGCCTGCAGACGGTGATGGACGCCTGCGACCCGCGGGAGCTGTCCCAGGTGGAGCGAATCTGGCAGGCACTTCCCCATGTGGATGTGTTCATCCCAAGCTGGGCGGAAGCTGTGCTGATGACCGGGGCCGGTACCCCTGAGGAAGCCGCCCGGTGCTTCACGGACCACGGCGTGGGCCTGGCGGGGGTCAAGCTGGGGGCGGAGGGCGTGTACCTGTTTGACGGTCGCCAGGGCCAGCGCGTGCCGGCCATTCCCTGTGCACATCCTGTGGACACCACGGGCGCCGGCGATGCTTTTATGTCCGGTTTCCTGCTGGGCATGCTGCAGGGCGAGCCGGTGGAGCGTTGCGCCCGCATGGGTACGGTGATGGGCCATTGCTGCATCCAGAGCTATGGCGCCACCACTCATGGCTGCACCCTGGCCTCCCTGCAGCAGAGGATGCGCTCCCTGTAGGCGATGCCCTGCCGGTTTGGCAGCTTCAATAAAAACACCAAGACTCAACATTATTTATAGAAAAGAGGACACAACATGCTGGTTACATCGAAGGAAATACTGCAGGACGCCCGGGTCCGCCACTACGGAGTGGGTATGTTCAACACCTTTAACACCGAGATGGCCCTGGGGGTGATGGAGGCCGCGGAAGAGTTGCGGGCCCCGGTGATCATTGGCACTGCGGAGGCGCTTTTGCACTGTTGTGACCTGGACCTGACCTTCAGCATGCTGAAATGCCTGGCGGATCGCGCCCGGGTGCCGGTAGCCATCCACCTGGATCACGGCTTTACCGAATCACTGATCAAGAAGGCCATCGACATGGGATTTACCTCCGTGATGTTTGACCAGAGTGAGCTGCCCTACCAGCAGAACGTGGACAATCTGCGCCGCATGGCCGACTATGCCCACCAGCGGGGCGTGTCCATTGAGGGAGAGCTGGGCCATGTGGTGTTCGACTCTGCGGAGGATACCGGCTATGCTTACACCAAGCCGGAGGATGTGGCCGATTTCGTCCATCGCACCGGGGTGGATGCGCTGGCTATCGCCATCGGCACCGCCCATGGGGTGTACAAGGAGGTGCCGGTGCTGGATCTGGAGCGTTTGCGGGCAATCCGCAAGGTGACCGATGCCGCTTTGGTGCTCCACGGGGGGTCTGGGTTGTCGGATGATGATTTCCGCAACGTTGTGCGGGATGGCATCCAGAAGATCAACATCTATACCGACGTCAGTTTTGCCACCAGCCAGGCCGCCCACGACTGGGTAGCCGCCCATGACCCGCGCATTGAGAACGTGTCCGTGAAGATGCGCGAGGCGGCCCGGGATGCCGCCATTAAAAAGCTGTTGCTGTTCAACTGCCAGGGCAAGGCCTGATCCACAGCCCGACTGTCCGACTACCGTTCAAAGGAGGCATGGCCATGGAAAGCTTCAGCCCCAACAGCACCTTCCTTTACCTGGTCGCCGGCGTGGTGATTGTGTATGTGCTGGCACAATCCGCCTTCTTTTTGTACAAGGCGCTGCGTCAGGGCCGTGCCCTGGGCATTGCCCGCAGCACACTGCGCAAGACCTTCTGGTCTTCCGCCTTGTTCTCCATCATGCCGGCCGTCAGCTTCCTGATCGGGGTCATCAGCCTGTCGGCCTTTCTGGGGCTGCCGCTGCCCTGGATCCGCCTCAGCGTCATCGGCGCCATTACCTACGAGCTGCCGGCCGCCGAATCCACCGCCCGCGCCCTGCAGGTGCCCACCAACACGCTGGTGGCGGATGCAGGCAACTTTGCCACCATTGCCTGGGTGATGACGCTGGGCATCCTGTCCGGCCTGCTGGTGATTCTGTTCGGTCTCAGGCGCATCCAAAGCGGCCTGCTCAGCATTAAATCCAAGGACGAGCGCTGGGGCGAGATCTTTGTCAGCGCTCTTTTCATGGGCATGATCGCCGCTTTTGTGGGCATGCTGTTTGCGGATATCCGCCAGGGGCTTTCCGGCTGGGTGCCGGTGGCTGTGGCGCTGGCCAGCGCCCTGCTGATGGCAGTCTGCGGCCTGCTGATCAAAAAGCTGAAATGGACCTGGCTGGAGCAGTATGCTTTGCCTCTTTGCATGCTGGGCGGCATGGCCCTGTCGCTGCCCTTGACCGCCTGGATGAAGTGAGGGGATGGAATTATGAAGAACAGACCGCAAAGCGCTGTTACCCCGTATTTGGAGCAGGTGCACACCTGGGGCCGCATTTCCATGGCCATCGGCCTGCTGGTGATGCTGATGGTGCCTGCGTCCATCAGCCTGCGCTATGGGGCCTGGCCCCAGATGGGGCCGCTGCTCAAGGGCCTGCTGGGGGTAGCGCCCATCTTCTGGACGGTGGGCATCATCGAAGCCTTTACCTTCGCGCCCATGCTGGGCAGCGGGGGCAGCTACTTAAGCTTCATCACCGGCAACCTGACCTCCCTCAAGGTGCCCTGCGCCCTCAACGCCATGGAAGCGGCGGGTGTCAAGGCCTCCACCCCCGAGGGAGAGGTGATTTCCACCATCGCGGTGGCGGCTTCCTCTATGACCACCACCCTGGTGCTGACGGTGGGGGTGCTGCTGCTGGGCCAGATCCGCCCCGTGCTGGAGCGGCCGGAGCTGGCGCCGGTGTTTGCCAATATCCTGCCCGCTTTGTTTGGCGCTATGGGTGCGGTATACATCAGCAAGAACCCCCGGTTAGCGGTGGCGCCCCTGGTGTTCATGGTGGCGCTGTTTATCGCGGTGCCCAGCCTGTCCAGCTCCGTGGGCATTCTGGTGCCCGTGGGCGCGCTGATCACCCTGGCGGTGGCCCGGGTGCTGTACAAGCAGGGGAAGCTGTAATACGAACTTATACTGATTCCAAACTTTAACGCATCGTCGCGCTGGCACTTTTGCCCCCCTGCTGCGTCGGCTGCTTGGTCGGCGTAGCACCACTGCGCCTCCCTCATCTGCTCCTTGCAGTGAACCAAAAGCCCACACCGCTTTGGATGCATTAAAATTTTATATCAGTATCAGGCAGTAGGCTGCGACCTACGCTCGGTACCCGGACGCGTAATCCACCCGGGCGATGAATTGCCCGCCCTCCCGCAGCGCGCGGATGTTGTGGGCGGCGATGTCGATGATCCGGTCATGGGTGATCTGCATGTGGTATTGGCCGGAAATGTGGGGCGTGAGCACCAGGTTCTGCTGCTGCCACAGGGGATGATCCGGGGGAAGGGGCTCCGGCACAGTCACGTCCAGGCCGGCGCCGGCCAGGTGTCCTGACTGCAGGGCGGCCAGCAGGGCTTCCTGGTCCACCGCGCTGCCCCTGCCCACATTGATCAGGTAGCTGTTCTGCTTCATCAGACCCAGCCGCCGTACATCCATCAGACCGATGGTTTCTTTGGTTTCGGGCAGTGACAGGGCCACCACATCCGCCTGGGGCAACAGTCGGTCCAGCGCCTCCATGGTGGCCACCTGTTCCACGCCTTCAGGCGGGGTGCCTGCCCGGCGGCGGATGCCCGCGACCCGGGCCCCCATCAGGGAAACCAGGCGCGCAAAGCTCTGCCCGATGTCGCCCAGGCCAACCACCAGCACCCGGGCATGCTGAAGGCCACGCACCGTCCCGTGGTCTACCCAGGCGGCCTGGTGCTGGTCGTCCCGGTATTGGTGCAGGCGCTTCATCAGCATCAGCAGTACAGCCAGCATATGCTCGGATATGGCGGGGCCATAGGCGCCCGAGGCGCAGCACAGCACAGTGTCGGGCGCTGTTTGACCCAGGGCCAGGTAGGGAGCGGCTACTCCTGCGGTGTTGAGCTGCAGCAGCCGGGCCTTTTTCATTTTGGGCAGCCGCTCCGGGGGCAGGTTGCCCACGATCACATCTGCTGCTTCAATCTGTTCATCGGTCAGGGTTTTCACGCTCTGGCGGATGACCTCCGCCTCCGGCGCTGCCTGTCGCAGTTTTTCAAGATGCGATTCCTCCCCCCGCATGATCACCAGCACATTCCGTATATTCATAGACCTTCATAGACCCTCCTTTTGCAGCGACTTGTACAAAAGGATTCTACCCGTTCAGGTGCGGGGGTTGCAACGAAAAAGAAAACGGCCTATCTTGGGCCGTTCAGAGACTATTGATTCTATTGACATCATACTGAACGAAAACATCAATGCAATTATGGGCGAAACATTTTTGATGGCTCCGCTACACCGAAAGAACGAGGCGTAGCGGCGCTATGTTGAGTGAAAGAGGCAACGCGGAGACGCAAAAACACCCGCCCATGGAAGCATGAAGGTTTGAGTTCAGTATCAGAGCACTTTTGACAGGAACCCCTGCAGCCGCTCGTTCTGTGGGTTGCCAAATAGTTCGGCCGGGGCGTTTTGCTCCACAATGACGCCCTCATCCATGAACATGACCCGGTTGGCCACCTCCTTGGCAAAGCCCATCTCGTGGGTGACAATCACCATGGTCATACCTTCCTCGGCCACCTCACGGATCAGGTCCAGCACCTCACCCACCATCTCCGGGTCCAAGGCGCTGGTGGGTTCGTCAAACAGCATCACCTTGGGGTTCATGGCCAGCGCCCGCACAATGGCCACCCGCTGCTTTTGCCCGCCCGACAGCATGTTGGGGTAGGTGTCCGCCTTGTCAATGAGACCGATGCGGGTCAGCAGCTCCCTGGCCTTTTCCTTGGCCTGGTCAGCGCTTTGCAGCTTCAGGTGGGTGGGCGCCAGGGTGATGTTTTCCAATATGGTCAGGTGGGGGAACAGGTTGAAGTGCTGAAACACCATGCCCATGCGCTGGCGCACCTTGTCGATGTCGCAGCCCTTGGCCGTGATCTCCTGCCCGTCAAACCAGATCTGGCCGCCGGTGGGTACCTCCAGCAGGTTCAGGCAGCGCAGGAAGGTGCTTTTGCCTGAGCCGGAAGGGCCGATCACCGCCACCTTCTCCCCTTGGGCAATCCGCTCGGTGATACCCTGCAGCACGTGCAGGCCGCCAAAGTCCTTGCGTAAGTCCTTAACTTCGATCACTGCGCGCCAGCCTCTTTTCCATTCGTTTTTGCAGGGCAGCCAGTCCGGCTACCATGATCAGGTACAATGCGGCCGCCAGGTACAGGGGTACCGAGTTGAAGGTGCGGCCCCGGATGCCGTCGGCCACCTTGGTCAGGTCCCTAACAGCGATGTAGCCGGCCACTGAAGTCTCCTTCAGCAGGGCAATAAACTCGTTGAACAGGGCGGGCAGCGTGTTTTTGATGGCTTGGGGCAACACAATCAACCGCATGGTGGGCCACTGGCCCAGGCCCAGGGAGCGCCCGGCCTCCCGCTGGCCGATGTCGATGGAGTTGAGCCCGCTGCGGAAGATCTCGGCCACATAGGCGCCGGAGTTGATGCCAAAGCCGATGATGGAGGCGTACAGCCCATCGGTGAAGTAGCTCAGGTTGTACAGGATCAACAACTGCACAATGATGGGGGTGCCACGGATCACTGTGGTATAGGCGGTGCAGATGGCACCCGCCACCTTCCAGGGGCCGGATTTCTTGGTGGAGGCAATGTACTTGATCAGCGCCACCACCAGCCCGATCACAATGCCGATCAGGCAGGCGAGGGCTGCGATTACCAGCGTGTTCCTGAGGCCTTCCAGGTATAGCTGCCAGCGGTTTTCCCGGAGCAGCGCCCCGGAGATATCCTGCCACAGTTTCTCTAATCCAGTCATTTAACCTCCTTGGCCCATCTGTGCATCAGACACGGAAAGGCCGGCCGGCGCTTCCGTGGAAGCCCGGCCAGGCCCTGTAGATACACCACCGCGGGAATCAGTCGCCCGCGCCCTCCACCATGTGCTTGTCGATGGAAGCCTGCAAAGCACCGCTGTCAATGGCCTCCTGCAGCACTTCGTTCACCAATGCTACCAAATCCTCTTTGCCCTTGGCAATGCCCATGGCGGTATCTTCTTCGGCTGCCATCTCATCCAGCAGCATCAGCTTGCCGCCGCTGTTTTTCACCATGCTCTCGGCGGGCAGCTTGTCCATGATGGAGGCATCGGCCTTACCGTTGGCCACGGCGTTGCCCGCTTCCACGGCGCTCTTGTACTGCTGCAGGCTGGCGCCTTTGATGTTGTCGGTTGCCCAGATGTCGCCGGTGGTGCTTTCCTGCACGGCGATCTTCTTGCCTTCCAGGTCGGCGATGGTCTTGATGCTGCTGCCGGCGGGCACGATGACCTTCAGGCCGTTCTTTACATAGATGATGGAGAAGTCGATCTGCTCGGCACGCTCGTCGGTCCGCGTCATGCCGGCGGCCACGATGTCGCCCTTACCGCCCTTGAGGGCTTCAATCAGCAGGCCGAAGTCCATGTCCATGATCTCCAGCTCCACGCCCAGCTTGTCGGCGATCATCTGGCTCAGGTCGGCGTCGATGCCCGCCACCTTGGTGTCTTTGATGTACTCAAAGGGCGGGAAAGTGGCGTTGGTCATCATGATCAGCTTGCCCTTTGCCTTGATGGCGTCAATTGTGGGCGTGGCGGATTCGGCCAGGCCGGCTACCGTGAGGCTGAGTGCCAGCATCAGGCACAGGGCAAATGCAAACAGTTTCTTCATGATCAGGTTCCCTCCCAATTTCTGTCGTTCTGTGTATTCCCCAATGGGAATGCCGTCATCATACATGCATAATGTTTCGTTGTCAATGGGTATTAATGCAAATTGTAAAAATATTTTTTAGAACACTCCACCTTGCATCCTGGGTGCATTCATATTACAATATGTAGAAGAATGATAGAGAATCGGGAGGAAAAACGGGTGGACTGCTTTAGCTCCTATGTGGAGATCGACTGCCGGAGGCTATGCAATAATATACAATCAATCAAAGCGGATATGGGGCCGGGTACGGTGCTAATCCCCGTATTAAAGTGCGATGCCTATGGCCTGGGGGCGGTGAAGCTGGCCCGGGAGATCGCGGTAGCCTGCGATGTGTCCACTTTTGCAGTGGCCCAGGTGGGGGAAGCAGTGACCCTGCGGCAGGGTGGGATTTTGAAGGACGTGTTGGTGTTGTCCGGTGTTCCCGTGGAACACTTGCCTGCAGCCATCTCAAACAATCTGCTGCTGCCCGCCTACAGCATGGAGTTCCTTCAGCAGGTGGCGGCGGAAGCGGAAAGGCAGCAGCGGCCCGCCCGGCTCCATATTAAAGTAGAAACCGGGCTCAACCGCCTGGGTGTCAAGCCGGGGGAGGAGTTGCAGCAGTTAATTGGCCTGATCCGCCAACACCCCCTGCTGCAGGTGGAGGGGGTCTATTCCCACTTTGTGGATGGGGAGCGGGCCCACAGCCCCCTTGCTGGGAAACAGTTCACCCTTTTTCAGCAGGCCTTGGCCCAACTGGCGGAAAACGGCATCCGCCCGCCCCTGGCGCACCTGTGCAACACAGGCGCCTCCGAATGGTATCGCGAGGCCTTGCTGGGCGGGGCGCGCATCGGCCGGCGCCTGTATATGGACCATCCCTGTCATCCAAAGCCGGTCGGTGCCCCCGGCGCAATAGAGGAGGTGACCTCCTGGCGGGCCCAGGTATTGTACCTGCGGCAGCTGATACCAGGCGACACCGTGGGTTATGACGAGGCTTTCCGAGCCACCAAACCCACCACGGTGGCAGTAATCAGCGTGGGTTATGGCGACGGGCTGGACGAACGGCTGGCCCTGTCGGGCGCTGCTGCGCTGATTACTCAGGCCGGGTATCGGGCTCCCTACCTCAGCATCTGCATGGATCAGGCGCTGGTGGATGTCACCGGCATCCCCTGCCGGGTGGGGGATGAGGTGACGCTGTATGGCCGCACCTCAGGGGGGGTGCTGCTGTCTGCCCAGCAGGTGGCGGGCTATATCGACCACGAGGGGGTGTACCTGTACAGCCGCCTCAACCGGCGGGTGAAGCGGGTGTACATCAACGCCAGTAC
>JAAZBR010000201.1 GCA_012513735.1 Clostridiales bacterium
CAGCGCTTTTCGCGGATGCCGGCGATGGCCAGCAGCCCCAGCAGCAACGTGGCCATGACGTTGAACTCGTGCAGCCGGTGGTTGAGCGCCAGCATGTAAAACGGCTGGGCCACCAGCCCCATCAGCAACAGGCGCAGCGCGTAGCGCGGCCAGTTTCCCGTGCGTTCAAACCCGGTGACAATGCCCCAGCAAAACAGCGGGAACGCGATACGGCCGATGACACGCAGCTCCAGCACACCGGGGAAAAACACAACGCCGGTATGGTCAATCAGCATGGTCACCATGGCGACCACCCGGATGAAACCCGCGTCCGCGTTCAGGCGCGGGGAAATGCCCCGTTGAGACCCTGCTGTCATGCGCTTCACCTCTTGTGGGGAAGTATACCGAAAACACATGCGTCAGCGCAAGCAACCATCGGCTGTTTTTCTTTACCGTACCCTCGTTTTGTGGTATCGTAGCGTGGGAAAGGAGCGAGTAGATGGAGCAGGCAAAGCTGGCCCTGAGCGCCGCGGCGCTGGCCGCGCAGACAATCCTCGAATGCAGCGGCGAAATCTACCGCGCCGAGGAAACCGCCATCCGCATGTGCGAGGCATTTGGCCTGGGCCAGGCGGAAATCATGTGCTTTCCCACCGGGTTTATGCTGTGCGTGCAGACCCAGGGCGGCGAGAGCCTCACCCGCATCAAGCGTGTGCGCGACCGCAGCATCCAGCTGCAGACGCTGGACGAGGTGAACACCATCTCCCGCGCCAGTGCCGCGCAGCTGATGACGCCCGAGCAGGCCCTGCACGCGCTGGAGCAGCTGCGCACCGGCCCGCGCCCCCGCCACGCACTGATGGCCCTGGCCTACGCGGCCTCCGCGGGCTTTTTTTCGGTGATGTTTGGCGGCGGCTGGCTTGAATTTCTGCTCACCTTTCTGGCGGGTGGCCTGACACAGGGGCTGGTGCCGCTGTTTCGGCGGCTCAACGCCGCGGCGCCGCTGGTATCCCTGGCGTGCGGCTTTGTCGCGGCGGCCAGTTCCCTGGTGCTGCTGGGTGTGGCCGGCGGCAATCAGGAAGCCGTGATATCCGGCGCCATCATGCCGCTGCTGCCGGGCCTGGCCATCACCAACGCGGTGCGTGACACCATGCGTGGCGACCTGGTGGCCGGCATGGCCCGCACCACCGAGGCGCTGCTGAGCGCCGTGCTGCTGGCGGCAGGTGTCGCCGTGGCCCTGATGCTGTAAGGAGGAAGGTGTGCGATGAACATTCTGATACAATGCGTGGCCAGCATGTTTGCCTCCGCCTTCTTCGGCGAACTGCTGCGCCAGCCGCGGCGCACGCTGCCCTACACGTCACTCATCGGCCTTAACGGGTATATTATCTACCTGTTGATGGGCAAAACCGCGATGGCCTTTTTTGTGGCCGGGCTGGCCGTGGGCCTGCTGTGCGAACTGACGGCCCGCATCCAGCGCATGGCCACCACCATCTTTCTGGTGAGCGCCATCATCCCCCTGGTGCCGGGCCTTGGCGTCTACCGCACCATGATGTACCTGGCCGCGCAGGACTTTGGCATGGCCATCTCCACCGGTGTGGAGACGGTGACCGGCATTGGTGCCATTGCCCTGGCCCTGACCATCGCCACCACCATATTCAGTAACATCCGGCTGCCGATGCACCCGGATGCCCTACCCCCTGAAAGGAGAACCTGACTGCATGCACCTGCTATTATCCAACGACGACGGCATTTTCGCCCCCGGCCTGCAGTGGCTGGCCGAGGCCGCCATTGCGCAGGGCCACCAGGTCACCATCGCCGCTCCCTCCAGCCAGCAGAGCGCCACCAGCCATCGGCTGACGCTCAACACCTCCGTGATGGCGCGGGAATACAACTTCCCCGGCGCCAAGGCCTATGCCATTGACGGCAGCCCGGTGGACTGTGTGCGCG
>JAAZBR010000202.1 GCA_012513735.1 Clostridiales bacterium
CTGCCACGTTGCTCAGCAGGGCGTTGCCCGCATCCAGGGAGGGTTGATCAGTAAAGACGGCTACATCACCCAGGCCGGCGCCCAGCAGGTTCTGATCGATGCTGGCCGGACTGGTCAGCAGGCGATAAAAGGCGCCGCCGACGCGGATCAGGGGGAAGTTACCGCCCGTGGAGGGGGCCCATACCCCCTTGTACCCTGGCCTGGTATCTGACTTGCTGAAGACGATGCTGCCCTGAGGCACATCTGCAGACAGGGCCCCGCCCTCAGGCAGCGCACCTGCGGCCCTTGTTTCCATGCGCGGCAACCCCTGTTGCCTGTTTGTCAGCAATGCATTCAGACCCAGGGCGCCCATACCGAACACAAAGACAACCGAGCACGCCAGGGCTACGGCGCGTACCCAGGGCATCCGGGGCCGGGGCGCGGCAGCTTCCTGTTTGCCCGATAAAATGCGCTGATACAGCCGGTCATCGGCCCGTAGGCCACCCAGCGTTTCTTCTACAATATACGGCAGTTGACTCAGCTTGTTCACCGAGCCTCATCCTCCTCCAATAAATCCTTCAACTTTTTGCGTCCGCGCGACAGCCGGCTGGCGATGGTTCCCGGGGGGCTTTCCAGCATGCGGGACATCTCTTCAATGCTGTATCCCTGGTAATAGTGCAACAGAAAAACTTCTTTTACCTCCGGAGGCAGGCTGTGAATAGCCTGCATCAGCGCCTCTTTCTCCAGGCGGCCGTCAAACTCATCCTGGGCGGGCAGAATCTCCAGCTTTTTGCTGCCCAGAATCACCCGCTTCATCCAGGCGCTGCGCCACTGATCGCGGCACAGATTCAGTGCCACCTTCAGAAGCCAGCTTTTCTCGCTGCCCTCCTTTAAGTCGGGCTGATTCTGCATGAGGCGGACATAAGTTTCCTGGGTGATGTCTTCAGCCTTCTGCCGGTCTCCCAGATAGAAGTAGCTGACCCGCAGCACATCGTCGGCAAAGCGGCGGTAGAGGGACTCTACCACAAAGCTGTAATCAGCAACCTGCTCCATCACGACTCCTTCGCAGCCAGCCATCACCCATAGAACGCAGCATAGGGCCCGTACTATGCAGGCAGCATAAAGATATTTGTCTTCCGGGATTGATTATAGCCAGGGGACAATCAGGCCGTCAAGGCGACGGGAATGTGGTATCTGGACGGAAGAGTAACAGGATTGACAGTTATCTGCCGGACGTTCTATAATATACAAAAGGGCATCCTGAGGATGCCAAATCGTATAGGAGGAATACCTTTTATGAAGAAAACCCTGATTATGCTGACCGCTCTGTTTCTGTCGCTAAGCCTGTGTGTCGGTGCCAGCGCTGTGACTATCGCCTTCTCTCAGATTGGACAGGAGTCTGACTGGCGCACCGCCAACACCGACAGCGTGTCAAACGCCATCAAGGCCGAGGGCTGGGACTATGTGTACGACGATGCCCAGCAGAAGCAGGAAAACCAGGTGAAGGCTCTGCGTAACTTCATCTCCCAGAACGTGGACTACATCCTGTTCACCGGTGTGGTGTCCACCGGGTGGGACGAAGTGCTCAAGGAAGTCAACGAGGCCGAGATTCCCCTGGTGCTGCTTGACCGCATGCCCGACAATATCGACGACATTGAGTACGCCGCTGCCTTTGGTGGTGACTTCGTGGAGGAAGGCCGCCGCATGGCGCTGTGGACTGCCAACTATGTAAAGAAGCTGGGCCGCGAGAACGAGGAACTTAACGTAGTGATTCTGGAAGGCACCACCGGCGCGGATGCCGCTACCGGCCGCCAGAATGGCATCACGGAAATCCTGAAGGATTATCCCAACCTGAAGGTCATCGCCAGCCAAACGGGCAACTTCACCCGTGCGGAAGGTCAGGCTGTAATGGAGAGCTTCCTCAAGGCTCATGACAAGATCGACGTGCTGTTGGCCCACAATGACGACATGGCCCTGGGTGCCATTGAGTCCATCAAGGCCGCTGGCCTGCAGCCCGGCAAGGACATCATCATCGTCGGCTGTGACGCCCCCAAGACCGCCTTTGACGCCATCATTGCCGGCGAAATGAACGCTACCATTGAATGCACCCCCCTGTATGGACCCTTTGTTGTGGACGCGCTGAAGAAGCTGATGGCGGGCGAAGAGCTGGGCCGCGAAGTCATCCATCCCGAGGAGAGCTGCTTTGATGCCGAGGGCGGCATTGTATACAGCCTGGATGGCCGTGTCAGCGAGAAGGCTGCCGACAAGATTGGCGAGCGCCTCTACTGATCCTTATCAACTGATTGCAGGCTTATAAAAGGTGATAAGCCCGGACGGATGAGGGCATGCCCCTCATCCGTCCTTCTGGTAAGAGGTGACACCATGGGTGAAGTAATACTGGACATGAAGGGTATGGAAATTGCCTTTCCCGGCGTGAAGGCGCTGGATGGGGTTGATTTTAGCCTGCGCGCCGGCGAGGTGCATGCTCTGTTGGGTGAAAATGGCGCGGGCAAATCCACGCTGATCAAATGTCTGACGGGCGTGCATCGCCCGGACGCGGGCACCATGCTGCTGGAGGGCAAAAGCATACGCCCCCACTCCCCCCAGGATGCGCAGCGGATCGGTATATCTACCGTATATCAGGAGGTTAATCTTTGCCCTAACCTGACGGTGGCTGAGAACATCTTTATCGGCCGCCAGCCCATGAAGCGGGGGCAGATCGACTGGAAGACCATCAACGGCCGCGCAGGCGAGCTGATGCGCCGCATGGGGGTAGACATCGACGTCACGCTGCCGCTAACCACCTACTCCATCGCCGTTCAGCAGATGGCCTCCATCGCCCGGGCGGTGGACATCAACGCCAAGGTGCTGATCCTGGATGAACCCACCTCCTCATTGGATGACAACGAGGTCAAGCGCCTGTTTGAAGTGATGAACGATCTGAAGTCCAGGGGCATGGGCATCATTTTTATCACCCATTTCCTGGGCCAGGTGTTTGAAATCTCCGATCGCATCACGGTGCTTCGAAACGGCAAGCTGGTGGGTGAATACCTGGTGCAGGACATCAACAAGCTGGAACTGGTCACCCACATGATCGGCAAGGATATGAACCAGATCTACGATTTGAAAAAGGCGCCGCAAAAAGAGGACGCCTCCATTGTGCTGGAAGCCAAGGGCATTGGTATTCCCGGCAAGGTGGAGGACATTTCCCTGCACGTGCATCAGGGGGAATTGGTGGGCGTTGCTGGCCTGCTGGGATCCGGCC
>JAAZBR010000203.1 GCA_012513735.1 Clostridiales bacterium
CCTTTCCAGTGTCGGGCTCAGTCCACCCGCTCACGGTGGATATCCGCCCCCAGGGCGCTGAGCTTGTCCTCCAGGCGTTCATAGCCCCTGGCAATGAACTCCGGATTATAGACCTCGGTGACCCCACTGGCCATCAGACCCGCAATCACCAGCGCCGCCCCACCCCTGAGATCGGTGGCGGTGACAGGCGCGCCACGCAGTTGAGGCACGCCTTCTATATAGGCTGTCCTGCCTGAGATAATCACCTTGGCACCCATGCGACGCATTTCGTCCAAGTGCTTAAAGCGGTTGTCAAAGATATTCTCGTTCACTTCGCTATGCCCCCCCGCCCGGGTGAGCAGCGCGCTCATGGGCTGCTGCAGATCGGTGGGGAACCCAGGATACTCCTGGGTACTCAGGCGGATGGGCCGGTGCCCGCGCTTGATGCGCACGTTGATCACATCATCCTGGCTGGTGACGGATACGCCCATCTCCAACAGCTTGGCCGTCAGCGCCTCCATATGGGTGGGAATGGTACCGTGGATGGCCACGTCCCCCCGGGTGGCGGCAGCGGCAATCATCAGCGTGCCGGTCTCAATCTGATCGGGAATAACAGTATAGGTGCCGCCATGCAGCTTGTCCACCCCGCGGATGCGGATGGTATCGGTACCGGCGCCCTTGATCTTGGCGCCCATAGAGTTCAAAAAGTTAGCCGCGTCAACAATATGAGGTTCCCGGGCAGCGTTGGTGAGCACCGTGTTGCCCTTGGCACGCACTGCAGCCAGCATGACGTTGATGGTGGCCCCCACCGTCACCATGTCGAAGTTGATAATGGCGCCGTGCGGGCTGCCCTCCAGCCCCAGCATGCCGCTGTATTCATTAATGCTGGCCCCCAGCGCTTCAAAGCCCTTGATATGCTGGTCAATGGGCCGGGACCCGATGTCACAGCCGCCGGGATAGCCTACATCGGCCTTGCCGTAGCGCCCCAGCAGGGCTCCCATAAAATAGTAGCTAGCCCGCATCTGCTGAGCAAAGTGAAAAGGCACCGTGGTGGTATGCACCGTGCGCGGGTCGATGACCATGCGCTTCAGCTTGGTGTCAAAGTCCACCTTGGCGCCCAGCGCCCGCAGAATACGGTGTAACACATGGACGTCTTCAATATCAGGCAGATTCTCGATGGTGCAGGGTTCTTCACACAGAACGGCTGCCGGGATCACCGCCAGGGAGGTGTTCTTGCCGCCGGACACATAAGTATCGCCTGCCAGAGGCTTTTCCCCCCGGATGACGAGCTTGTACTTGTCCATGAGCACCTCCTTACCTTCCGTTTGATGGACAAAGTATAGCACAGGCGCCAACATCAGTAAAGGCAAGGCTTGCCTGTGCTATACTAGCAACGGAAGGCAGGTGAGGAGGATGGAGGTGCTGATTCCCGGATTTGACCTGGCGCTGACCGCAGACAGCGGCCAGTGCTTTCGCTTTGATCGTCTGGAGTCCGACCGCTGGCGGGTGATTGCAAAAGGCCAGGTATTGGAGATCCAGGCGCTGAGGGAGGATCGCTTTCACCTGAGCTGCGACACTTCGGCCTATGCTCATACCTGGCACAACTACCTAGATTTGGACCGGGATTACAGGGCCATCCTGGCCCTGATTTCCCCGGAGGACACCTACCTGCAGGCGGCTGCGGGCTATGCAGGCGGCTTGCGTCTGCTCAGGCAGGATCCCTGGGAGATGCTGATCAGCTTCATCATCAGCCAGCGCAAAAACATGCAGGCCATCAAGGGCTGCGTGGCCAAGTTGAGCACCCTGTATGGCACGTCCCTAGGGGAGGGCCTGTATGCCTTTCCAGCGCCGGGGCAACTGGCCGAGCTGGATCTGCCCGCCCTCAACGCCTGCGGCCTGGGGTACCGCAGCCGCTACATCCAGGCCACGGCCCGGGCGATGGCCGAAGGAGCTGTCAGCCTGACCGCCATGGCGGCGCTGGATGACGAGGCGCTGCAAAAGGAGCTGTGCAGCCTATCCGGGGTGGGTATCAAGGTGGCCCAGTGTGTGATGCTGTTCGCCTACCAGCGCATGGATGCCTTTCCCCGGGACGTGTGGATCGACCGGGTGCTCAGGGAACAGTATCCCCAGGGCTTCCCCCTTCACCTATACCCGGGCTGCGCGGGCATCCTGCAGCAGCAGCTTTTCTGCTACCGGCGCCATATAGCCGGCCGGAATGCAGGAAAAGATGCCCCCACTGTTAGCACCTCGAAGGACTGATCCCGTTCCTTGATACCGTTTTTTCCTTAAATATATTGATTTTATGAACTCTTTGTCCTGACAGGCCCCGGTGCCGGAATTTGACCTTTTTACGTTTAGGGCTTGCATATTGATACGAAAAAGAAGTAAAATGTCATTACTAAACGAGGAGGACTGTTCGGATGAAAAAACTGCTTGCTCTGGCTCTGGTGCTTGCCATCTGCCTGCCTGTGCTGGCGATGGGCGAAGCCGCAACAAAAGGAACCATCATCGTGGGTGTTTATGAACCCGCATCCGGCGCATCGGGCGCCGGCGGCAAACAGGAGACCCTGGGCGTCCTGTATGCCCATTCCTTGCAGCCCACCGTGACGCTGTCGGACGGCGTGTACGACATCAAGCTGGTGGAGGTGGACAACGGCTCCGACCCCGCCAAGGCACCCACTGCCGCGCAGACGCTGGTCAGCGCCGATGCGGCCATCGTGCTGGGCAGCTACGGCTCCGGTGTGTCCATGGCGGCTGCCGATATCTTTGATGCCGCCGGCCTGGTGGCTGTGGGCATCAGCTGCACCAACCCCGGTGTCACGCTGGGCAACCCGCTCTACTACCGCATTTGCTACCTGGATCCCTTCCAGGGTACGGTGCTTGCCAACTTTGCCAAGGACGAGTACGGCGCCAAGAAGGCCTATACCCTGGGCCAACTGGGCAACGACTATGACATCGGCCTGATC
This sequence comes from Clostridiales bacterium, assembly GCA_012513735.1. Lineage (GTDB taxonomy): Bacteria > Bacillota > Clostridia > Christensenellales > Aristaeellaceae > UBA1038. Next base: position 2,946 of record JAAZBR010000203.1, read on the forward strand.
AACTATTTCACCGAGGCCTTCAAGGCGGCCGGCGGCGAGGTAGTGGGCGAGACCTTCCCCGAGGGCACCAGCGATTTCTCTGCCTACCTGACCAAGGCTGCCAACGAGGACGCTCAGGTGATCTTCGCCCCCTGCTCCGACCTGTATGCGGCGCAGATCGTGGAACAGGCCGCCTCCTCCGGCGTCAAGATCCCCCTGCTGGCCGGCGACACCTGGGACATCTCCAGCGTTGTGGAGGCTGCCAAGGGCTCCCAGGTATCCGTTGCCGTGTCTACCTTCTTTGACGAGGGCGATACAACCGGCGCCGCGGCCGATTTTGTCACCGGCTACAAGGCCTGGTTGAACGCCAATGCCGACATGAAGGCCAACAATGGCGGCAACGACGTGATCGCGGCTGTGTCCGCGCTGGGCTTTGACGGTTACAACCTGGCGCTGGAATCCATCCGCAAGGCCGACTCTGGCGAACGCGAGGACATTGCGGGTGTCATGGCCGATGTCACCTGGAGCGGCGTCACCGGCATGATCGAGTTCGATGAGAACGGCGATGCCAAGCGTGATCAGGCCTTCATCAAGAAGGTGGATACCCAGAACGCGGTTTGGGAGTTTGTCAAGGTTCAGGGCATTGGCCAGTAATCAATCCCTGTGATCAGCAGGGCCGATGGCTCACACCGTCGGCCCTGCATTTTTGAAACCTGAGGCGGTGAGATAATGGACTTCATCCAAGCAAACCTGCCCTACCTGCTGGCAGGCATATCGGTCGGCGGCCAGTATGCGCTAATTTCCATCGGATACACCATGGTGTACGGCATTCTGCGGCTGATCAACTTTGCCCATGGCGACATTTTTACGGTGGCCGCCTTCTTCGCAGTCTACCTGAGTGCAACCATGCCGCTGATCGTGTCCCTACCCCTCACCGTGGTGCTGACCGTAGTGCTGGGCTTTGTGGTGGAACGGGTTGCCTATGCGCCCCTCCGTGAGGCGCCGCGTATGTCCATCATGATTTCCGCCATCGGCGTCAGCTACCTGTTGCAGAACCTGATGTGGTATATCACCGGCGGGCTGGCCAAGCAGTATGTCACCATCCCCTGGATTTCCAGCTCCGTGACCCTCTGGGGCACCACCACCAAGATGGTAACGTTGGTGACCCCGGTACTGACCATCATATTGGTAGTAGTGCTGGTGCAGTTGATCAACCACACCAAGATCGGCATGGCGATGCGGGCAGTCAGCAAGGATTTTGAAACGGCTAAGCTGATGGGTATCAAGATTGATGCAGTCATCAGCATCACCTTTGTCATAGGCTCCTTCCTGGCGGCGGTGGGTTCCATGCTCTACTTCAGCAACTACACAGCCGTCACCCCGCTGGCAGGCGCCATGCCCGGCCTGAAAGCCTTTGTGGCAGCCGTATTTGGTGGCATCGGCTCCATTCCGGGCGCGGTGGTGGGCGCCTTCATCATCGGCATCAGCGAAAATCTGCTGAAGGCGGTGGGACTCACAGCCTTTTCGGACGCCTTCACCTTCGCGTTGCTAATTTTTGTGCTTGTGTTCAAACCCACCGGCCTGTTCGGTGAGGCCACCACGGACAAGGTATAGGTGTGCAGATGAAAGCATTCAAAATCATTCTCTCCCTGCTGCTGGTAGCCAGTGCAGTAGCATTGATCGTGTTTGTGGGCGGTGCCCTGGGCAATCCGGATGACGTGATTGCCCGTCTGGATGCGGATAACCTGGCGGCCACCGACAGCAAGCTGCAGAAGGCACGGGACCGCGCCCTGGAGAGCGCTCAGGCAGGCGACCGCGAGAAAACGCTGCGCAACATCGACCGCTATGTGGAAGGCTTTGGTGATCAACTGGAGCTGGGCGGGCAAAACCGCCTGGACCTGTTCTTCTACCGGCACGGCCCCTCGCTGATCGCCGTCAGCATTGTGGTGATTGTGGCCGCTGCTGCGCTGCTGGTCAGTGCCTTGGACAGCAGAGGCAGGTACCGCAAGGCGGCCATCTATGCGTTGCTGATCGTGCTGCTGTACGCCGGCATCTACATTGTGGAAAACCTGGCGGGCGCCTCCTCCATGCTGATGACGGTGCTCAAAAAGGGCGCCATCTACGCGCTGATTGCGGTGTCCCTGAACCTGCTCAACGGCTTTACAGGGCTGTTCTCCCTGGGGCAGGCCGGGTTTATGCTAATCGGCGCCTATACCTATGCCATCTTCACCATCGCCACCGAAAACCGTGCCCAAGTGTACCAGTACTACAACGGCGGGTTGGTGCAATTTTCCCTGCCGCCCCTGGTGGCCCTTGTGCTGGCCGGCCTGGCCGCCGCGTTTTTTGCTTCGTTGGTGGGTCTGCCGGTGCTGCGTTTGAAAAGCGACTACCTTGCCATCGCCACGCTGGGCTTTGCCGAGATCATCCGCGCGATCTTCCAGTACGACGGCCTGGGGCCCCTGACCAACGGCTCCAACCTGCTGCGCAAGTTTGCCACCTTTGACAGCGCCCTGTTCCCCTTTGCAGTGGCAGGGGTGTGCATCGCGCTGATCGCTATGCTGATACACAGCACCTACGGGCGGGCCTTCAAAGCCATCCGAGACGACGAGGTGGCAGCGGAAGCCATGGGTATCAACCTGTTCCGCCATAAACAGATGGCCTTTGTAATTTCCAGCTTCTTTGCGGGGGTGGGCGGCGCGCTGCTGGCCATGTTCCAGACCACCGTGCAGGCCAGCGCCTTTAAATCTTCCATGACCTATGAACTGCTGCTGATCGTGGTTATCGGCGGCATGGGCTCCATCACCGGCTCGGTGCTTGCCAGCTTTCTGTTCATCGCCTCCAGCGAATGGTGGCTGCGTTTTCTAGACAATACGCAGATGATTGGCGACTTCCAGGTGCCCCTGCTGCGCAGCGGCTTCCGCATGGTGGTGTTCTCCGCCATCATCATGGTGGTGGTGCTTTTCTACCGCCGGGGCATCATGGGCGATAAGGAGTTCAGCCTGAAACGCCTATCCCAGCGATTCCGCAGGAAGGGGGAAAGCCGCAATGCCTGAGCACATTCTGCAGCTTAAGGACATCACCATGCAGTTTGGCGGCGTGGTGGCGGTGGACAGCCTGAGCTTGTATGTAGATGAAGGCGAGATCGTAGCGCTGATCGGTCCCAACGGCGCCGGTAAGACCACAGCCTTCAACTGTGTTACTGGTGTCTACAAGCCCACCAACGGCCAGGTCAGCTACCGGGGCAAACTGATTGTCAGCAACCATCCCCAGGGCAAGATGAAGACTCTCTACGCGGGCAGCGACAAGGACAAGTACACCCAGGTGCTTGAGCCAACGCCGGACAAGATCACGGCGCTGGGAATTGCGCGGACTTTTCAAAACATCCGCCTATTCAAAACCCAGACGGTGTTTGAAAACGTGCTGATCGCCATGCATCTGCACCGCACCAGCAACCTGTTCACAGCCACCCTGCACCTCAACAGCAAGGAAGAGAAGCAGCACCATCAGCGGGCGCTGGAACTGCTGGAGGCCGTAAACCTGCTGGACCAGAAGGACGAGCTGGCCACCAGCCTGCCTTATGGCATGCAGCGCCGGCTGGAGATTGCCAGGGCCCTGGCCACCAAACCCCAACTGCTTCTGCTGGATGAACCGGCCGCCGGCATGAATCCCCAGGAAACAGATACGCTGAGCGCGTTCATCCTCGATATCAAGCAACAGTTCAAGCTATCCGTCTTCCTGATTGAGCACCACATGGACCTGGTGATGGATATTTCCGACCGTATCTATGTAATCGACTTTGGCAAGCTGATCGCCCACGGTACGCCTGCAGAGGTGCAGGACAACCCGGACGTGATCAGAGCCTATCTGGGGGTGGAGGAATGAGCCTGCTGACAGTCAGCAACCTGCAGGTCAGCTACGGCGGCATTGAGGCGCTGAAGGGCATCAGCTTCGACGTGGAAAAAGGACAAATCGTCACCCTGATCGGCGCCAACGGCGCCGGCAAGTCCACAACGCTGCGGGCCATCAGCGGCCTGGTGCCCATCAAGACAGGTGCTATCAACTTTGACGGGCGGGACATCACCTCGTTGGATACCTCACGTCTTGTCAGCGAAGGCATTGTCATGGTGCCGGAGGGCAGGCGGGTGTTTGCCAACCTGACGGTGCTGGAAAACCTGAAAATCGGAGCCTACCTGCGCAAGGACCCTCAGGAGGTAGCCCGCACCATCGACTACGTGTATGAACGCTTCCCCCGCCTGAAGGAACGTCACTGGCAGTTGGCCGGTACCCTGTCGGGTGGCGAGCAGCAGATGCTGGCCGTAGGGCGTGCGCTGATGGCGCGGCCCCGCCTGCTGATGATGGACGAGCCGTCCCTGGGTCTGGCGCCGCTGGTGGTGCGGGACATCTTTGCCATCATCAAAATGTTGGCCCAGGAGGGCATCACCATTTTGCTGATTGAGCAAAACGCCAATGCCGCCCTGCGTGCCGCCGATAGCGCCTACGTGCTGGAAACCGGCCGCATCACGCTGTCAGGCACGGGGACGGAGCTGCTGAACAACCAATCCGTGCGGGATGCCTACCTTGGCCAGAAACGAGAGCGCAAGCGCCCCGCCCAGGCATAGCGGCCCTTCACTGCCTTCCCCAGATTGACAAATACAGGTCCCCCCTCGTACACTGTACAGTACAAGGGGGGATTGTTCTTGCAGATCATGCGGGATATTGGCAGGCGGATGCTCTTCTGGGGCTGCATACTGCTGATCCTGTGGGCGGGGTATGAGTTCAGCGTCCGCTGGGATGTGCTGAGTAAAACCAACCGCAGCATTGCCATGATGGCGATGGATCACCACATCCCGCTTTGGGATGTGCTGTTCAAGTACCGCTACATCGACGCCCTGAAGGTGCCCCTGTTGCTGGCAGCCTGTGTGGTGCTGGGGGTGGTGACGCTGCTGCTGCGCCGCCGGCCCGCAGCTGCTCTGGTAATCATCCCCGTATGCATCGCCTTGGCCTGGCTGAGTGTGGACGCCAAAGCCTTTTTTTCGGCCAGCCTGTGGCAGATGCTCAAACTGCTGCCCCTGCTGCTGATTACGCTGGGCAGCCTGATCAACCTGCTTTTCCACCTGAAAAGGCGGAGCAGGCCAAGCGGCCCCAGGCCGGGCACGGAGCCCGGTGTGCGCAGATTCCACTGATCGACCGAGCGGGTAATGCACAGGCTGCGACGGTATGTAGAGAGAAGTTCGAAGCATACATGCGCCTCATCCGGCATCGGATGGGGCGCATGGTGTTTAGCAAGCTCCAATCTCTAATCCTGCTTGGTCAGCCTCCGCGCCTCCTCAAAGGCAGCGGGGCCGATATGGCAATAGCCCATGGGATTCTTGTCTAGATAGTCCTGGTGATAGTCCTCCGCCGGCCAGAAGGAGGTCAGCGGCGCCAGCTCCACCAAAAAGGCGGGATGCTTCTGCTGCTCCTCCCGGGCATAGGCGCGCACGACGGCCTCATCCCGGAGATCAGACCAGTAGATGCCCATCTGATACTGAGC
>JAAZBR010000204.1 GCA_012513735.1 Clostridiales bacterium
AGCTTGTAATACAGTGCAATCAGGGGTGTCAGCAGCCGCACCAGCCATAGCGGGATCATCACTTTGATCTCCCTGCCCCCGGTCAGCTTGTGGAGGGAATCGAATATTTCCCGAATCGTCACATAGTGGGAAGCCAGGATGTATCCCTCGCCATTTTCACCGTGCTCAATGGCGGCGACCACCGCGGGCGCCACATCCCGGACGTCGGAGAAGCTATACCCCCCCCTCCACACCGGCGATCAGATCACCTTTCATATAGTCGATGAAGGTCTGGTTCAGGTTGCCGCCCGCCAATGCCCCGGGGCCTGTCAGGCCGGAGGGGAAGAGAATCGTCACCGGCAGCCCCCGCTCCCGGTGGGCCTCCATGACCAGCTTGGCGGCAGTCCCCTTGCTCTGCGCATAGGCACCCACCAGCTTTTCGGGCTCAAACTCCGTGGTCTCATAGATGGTCTGGCCCTTGGGCTTCTCGGGCAGGGCGTGGACAGAGCTGACATACACCAGCTTGCGCACCTTCCATTTCAAGCAGGCCTCCACCACGTTGCTGGTGCCGTTTACGTTGATGTTATGCACCTTCTGCACCGGCTGAATGCTCATGGAGATGATGGCCGCGCAATGGATGACCACCCGGTCCCGCTGCTCCCCTGCCTCCAGGAAGGCATCCAACTGCTGAGGATTGAGAATATCCCCTTTCACCTGCTGCACTTCGGCCGGCAGCCGCGCCGCCAAGGGATCCCCTGGCAGCACCAGCGCACGCACGGTACCGCCTTTGCGCAGCAATTCATCAACCACCCGGGAACCCAAAAAACCGGCGGCGCCGGTCACATAATAGACAGTGTTCATGTTCTTTTTCCCCTCCAGTAGCACGTGTCAGGAATCATCCAGCGCCGGTATCATTATATCATGGGTTGGTCGATGCGTACCTCAGTCGATGCGCACCTCACATCAACAGTTCGGTAACAAATACCACAGCGCAGGAGGCGATGGCCACCACAAACATATTCTTGCGGGCAAGGGATAATCCCATCATAGTGACAAACCCGATCAGCGCACTTGCAAGGCTGCCGGTGGCAGACAGCACATCGGGGAACACCATCACCGAAAGAGTCACATAAGGTACATAGCTCAAAAAGGAGCGCAGGAACGGGTTAGTGATGCGCCGGCGTATAAACAAAAGGGGCAGGGCACGGATCAGATAGGTAATACCGGCCATCAGCAGAATATAGGCGTAGACATTGCTCACGGCTGTTCCTCCTTCAGCGGAAAACGCCAGGCTGTCAGCGAGGTAATCACTACCGTCAGCAGCACGATGCGCAGGCCTCCCGGCATATCCCGCAGCATAGGCAGGATAGCCGCCAGGCCGCTGGTCGACATGGATACCACAATGATCAGCCGAATGGTTTTGTCCTGCCGGCTGTGAGGCACGATAGCCGCCGTCAGCATAGCATACAGCGCAATGCCCAGCGCATTCATCATCGACTGGGAAAGGACCGCCCCTAAGGACGCGCCCAGCAGCGTACCCAGCGTCCAGCAGGGGATACAAATGGCCATCAGCCCATAGGTATACAGGGGAGACAACGGCATGGGATAGGCCTGGGACAGGGCAAAAATCTCGTCGGAGATGCCCCATCCCATCAGCGCCCGCTGCAGGAAACCAGTTTGCTGATCCAGCCGCTGGGACAGGGAGCAGGACATCAGAAAATACCGCGCGTTGACCACCAACTGGGTCAGGGCAAGCTCGATCACCGTGGTGCCGGTGGCAATCAACTCTGCCCCCGCAAACTGCCCTGCGGAGGTGAGGTTCGTGAATGACATCAGGCTGGCAGCCAACGTGGTAAACCCTAGGCGCCTGGCCGCCAGACCAAAGGCAAAGGACACCGCCAGGTAGCCTGCCCCCACAGGCAGTCCATCCCGCATACCGCGCAGAAACACCGATCGTTTGCTCGTCATCTATTTCCCCACACAGAACTGAGAGAACACCTGATCCAACAGGCTCTCTGTCACGTTGTCCCCGGTTACCTCGCCCAACACTGACAGGGCATCGTGCAGGTGAACTGCACACAGGTCCAGGGGCTCTTCTTTTTCCATAGCGGCGGCGGCTTCCTCCAGGGCATCCGCAGCCCTGGCAGCCAGCCTCATGTGCCGTTCAAGGGTCAGGGCACCTTCCCCCACATGCTCCGCATAGGCCACGATGGCCTTTCGCAGGGCTTCAAGCCCCTCACCAGTCTGGGCGCTGATCAGCAGCCCCTGGGGAAGTCCCTGGGCAGGCGGCAGGTCTGACTTGTTCAGCACCACCAGATGGGGCAGATCCCGAACCATCTCCAGGATCCGCAGGTCATCCTGAATCAGGGGCTCACCCTGATCCAGCACAATCAGGGTCAGATCCGCACCCTGCATGGCCTTTTCTGCCAGGCGGATGCCAATCTGCTCCACCCGCTGCTGGCTCTGCCGAATGCCTGCGGTATCGGCAAAATTGATCCGCACACCATCCAACAGCACGCTACCCCGGATGATGTCGCGGGTTGTGCCCGCTTCTTCCGTAACGATGGCGCGCTCCTCCCCCAGCAGCAGGTTGAGCAAAGAGGATTTGCCCACATTGGGTCGGCCGCAAATGACCACCTCCAGCCCGCTTTCCAAAATGCGGGCAGACCGCTGGTCGCAAGCAGCGCGCAGGCTGTGGGCTAGGGCACGAGTCTGGGGCAGCAGGTTCAGGGTAGCCTGCTGCTCATCGATCTCGTCCGGGTAATCAAGGGAGGCCGCAACGCCAGCCAGGATATCCATCAACTGCTGCTGGGCCCGCCTTACAAAGGCACTGGCACCCCCTTGCAGGCCGCGCAGTCCGGCCCTGGCAGCCCGCTCCCCAGTGGCCGCGATCATCTGCATGACCGCCTCGGCCCGGCCCAGGTCCACCCGCCCGTTCAAGAAAGCGCGCCGGGTAAACTCCCCGGGCTGCGCCGGCTGGGCACCCAGGGAATACAGCGCCTGCAGCAATTGCTCCACCACAAATTCACCGCCGTGCAGATGCACTTCGGCCACATCCTCCCGCGTGTAACTGCGGGGAGATCGCATCAGCACCGCCATGCCCTCATCCAAAGGAGCACCATGGACCATCACATGGCCGTAGTACATGCGATGACTCTCAAATGGGCCCTCCAACCCCGCCGCACAAAATACGCTGGCTAGCAGGGGATCGGCCTCGGGGCCACTGATGCGGACAATAGCAATGCCACCCTTGCCGGGTGCTGTTGCCTGGGCCGCAATAGTTGTGCTTTGCATGTACTTCCCTCCGAAACCGCTTGAGTATAGCCCAATCACCACCGCTTGACAAGATTGCCCCCCCTTGCCCGGTACGCTATAATGAAGGAGTACGAGGAGGGCTTCATGGCGTTTACGCACCTGCATCTGCACAGTGAATACTCCCTGCTTGACGGCGCATGCCGCATCAAGGACCTGGTCAAGCGCGTGTCCGCGCTGGGCATGGATTCCTGTGCCATCACCGACCATGGCGTGATGTATGGCGTGGTTGACTTCTATCAGGCCTGTAGGGACAAGGGCATCCACCCGGTCATCGGGTGCGAGGTATACATATGCCCCGATATGGAAGAGAAACGCGTGATGTCCCGGGAGTACAGCCACCTGGTGCTGCTGTGTGAAAACAACCAAGGCTACCAGAACCTGATGCACCTTGTCAGTGAAGGCTACACAAGAGGTTTTTATTACCGGCCTCGCATCGATTACAAGCTGCTGGAGCAGCATCATGAAGGCTTGATCGCCCTCAGTGCCTGCCTGTCAGGTGACCTGCCCAAGCTGCTGCTGGAAGGCCGCTATGAGGATGCCCGCACCTACGCGCTGGACATGCAGCGCATAATGGGCAAGAACAACTTCTTCATCGAGATCATGGACCATGGTATCCGCGAGGAGAAAACCGTGCTGCCTCGCCTGGTACGCCTGTCGGCCGAAACAGGCATCCCGCTGGTTGCCACCAATGATGCTCACTACCTGGAGCGGCAGGACGCCGCCGCCCAGGAGGTGCTGATGTGTATCCAGACCGGCAAAACGCTGGATGACGCCCAGCGCATGCGCATGGAGACTCAGGATCTGTATGTCAAATCTGAGGAGCAAATGCGGGCACTTTTCCCCGATCTGCCCGAAGCCATTGACCGCAGCCATGACATCGCCCACCGCTGTCAGGTCACCTTTGATTTCAGCAGCACCCACCTGCCCTTCTATCCTGTGCCGGCCGGAGAGACCGGCGAATCGCTTTTCCGCAGGCTGCTGGACGAGGGGTTTGTGAGACGCTATCCCCATCCAACGCCCGAGGCCCGGGAGCGGCTGGAATACGAAATCGACATCATTGTCCGCATGGGGTATGTGGACTACTTCCTGATCGTATGGGACTTTGTCAAGTACGCAAAGGACCACAACATCATGGTGGGGCCCGGCCGGGGCAGTGGGGTAAGCAGTATTGTTGCCTACTGCCTGGACATCACCCAGGTGGATCCCATCCGCTACAATCTGTTGTTTGAGCGCTTTTTGAACCCGGAGCGCATCTCCATGCCCGACATCGACATCGACTTCTGCTTTGAGCGACGCCAGGAGGTTATCGACTACGTGGCGCGCCGGTATGGGCATGACCATGTATCCCAGATCATCACCTTTGGCACCATGGCCGCCCGCGGCGTGATCCGGGATGTGGGCCGGGTGCTGGGCTACAGCTACCAGGAGACCGACCGGATCGCCAAGATGATCCCCCGGGAACTGAATATCACCCTGGAGCGTGCGCTGAAGACTAATCCGGACTTCCAGAGCGCCTATGATAACGACCCCCGGACGAAACGGCTGGTGGATACCGGGCTGCTGCTGGAGGGGATGCCCCGGCACGCGGGCACCCATGCCGCGGGGGTGCTGATCACTCGCAGGCCGGTGACAGATTACGTGCCGCTGCAGCTCAATGACGAGGTGGTCACCACCCAGTACCCCATGGGCATCATCGAAAAGCTGGGTCTGCTGAAAATGGATTTTCTGGGCCTGCGCACCCTGACCGTTATCCGGGATACCCTGGACCTGCTGGCGGCCCAGGGCTTGCACCTGAAGGTGGAGGATATCCCCATGGATGATCCCCAGGTCTACGCCATGATTGCCCAAGGGGATACGGATGGAGTGTTTCAACTGGAAGGCTCGGGCATGCGAGCTTTCCTGACCAACATGAAGCCCGAAAACTTTGAGGATATCATCGCCGCCATCTCCCTGTACCGCCCGGGGCCTATGGACAGCATCCCCCGGTATATCCAGGGTAAGCAAAACCCAGCGTCCATCCGCTACCATACGCCGCTGCTGGCGCCCATTCTGGACGTTACCTATGGCTGCATGGTATACCAGGAGCAGGTGATGCAGATCGTGCGCGACCTGGCCGGCTACAGCTATGGCCGCAGCGACCTGGTGCGCCGCGCCATGAGCAAAAAGAAAAAGGATGTGATGGACAAGGAGCGGCAGTTCTTTGTCCATGGCTCGGAAAAGGATGGCGTGCCTGGGGCTGTGAAGCGCGGGGTACCCCCTGAGGCTGCTGAAAAGATATTCGATGAGATGGCCGCCTTTGCCAGCTATGCCTTCAATAAGTCCCACGCCGCCGCCTATGCAGTGAACGCCGTGCAGACGGCCTGGCTCAAGTACCACCATCCGGCAGAGTTTATGGCTGCCATGATGAACAGCTTCCTGGGCTCTGCAGAAACAGTGGCGCGCTACATCCAGTACTGCCGCAAGCATCAGATTCCTTTGCTGCCGCCCCACATCAACGAATCCCAGGCACGGTTCAGCGTGGGCAAAGACATACAGGGGCGAAAGGGCATCCGCTTCGGCCTGGCCGCTATCCGCTCCATTGGCGAAAAGGCTGTGC
>JAAZBR010000026.1 GCA_012513735.1 Clostridiales bacterium
GAAGCGTCCTCAGATATCCGTATGGTTTTCCTTTATTCAATCGTTATAGATTTTAACACAGCTTCCGCCTGGGCGAGCGCCTCTGGCCCCAGAAAAAGCAGAAATAAAGCCGTCCGCCCCTTGCCCAGGGCATAGAAGGCCAGGGGGCCGGAGGCCGTATCGCCGGTGATGCGCGCCGCATTCCAGGGGCCCACGGTGACCATCTCGGGGTCTGCCTTCAGCTTGGTGGATTTGGGCAGGTAGGTGGAAGCCAGCGACGGCGCCTGCGCTTCGGTATAGTCGGTATCTAACGTGCGCTTGCGCACCGCAAACGTATTCTTCTTTGACGCATCTAAAAAGAGGATGCCGTCGTTCATCTCCATGTTCTTGTATCCTTCCGGATAGACAAACGCATAGTTGTCCTGGCTGAAGGGGATGTAGCCCTCCGGAGCGCCATCCTGGGAAAGCGGTTCTTCCGCCTTGAACATGACAATGGAAGCCAATACATCCTCTTGCGCGGCGAGGGCGCTCTGCCCGATAAACCGGAACACCAGCATCTGCGAACCATTGGACAGGTAGCATTGCTGCGCCTGGATGGAGCCGTTGATGGTGCCGAAAGCGCGGAACCCATGCAGATCCCCATACTGAAGCATGTCGTACTTTCCGTTGAACTTCATCTTGCTGTTGCTGTTTTTCTGCTGGGTGATGAACATTTGAATGGTGGAATCGTCCTTCTGCTGGTCCCCTGTCAGTTCTATTAAGTTGGTTGCCATGCTGAAGGCCTGCACGCCGCTGTTTTGCCCGGGGATTTCCAAAATCAGCGAGCCGTCCTTGGCTGATCTGCGCTTCCATGCGGCAGGGTATTGGAAGCTGAAGACGTCGTCCCGGTACTCAGCCTTTTGCTCCGCTGCGGCCATGGGCAAGCAGGAAAGGAACAGCACCGCCGCCAGGATGAGGGAACACCATGCCTTCCATTGCCTGCTCATGCCATAGGCGGGGTTTGTAGGATACTGTTTCATTGTTTTGCCTCCTTTTTGTCTGAAATATGCTTTGGCTGCCTCCATCTTAGGACAGGACGGAACAAAAAAAGCGTGCAAATTGCACACTTGAAAAAAGTTTTTTACTGTGCAATTTGCACGCTCCTCATCCGCAGCGTTTTGCTTATAATGAATCAACGTGAAGTACATCCGGAATTAAAGGAGGATTGAACATGAAATCGTTAAAAGCTAACCTGTCCCTGCTGATGGCGCTGTTGCTGCTGTGCAGCCTGACCGCCGCGCTGGCCGGGCAGCCGGCTATCCCCGGGAATCTGGTTGGCGAATGGCACGGCACGGGCACGCCCAAGAAGGGCGGCCCGTCCATTGACCTGACCATCACCGTCAATGCCGACGGCTCCGGCGAATACACGTTCATTCAGGACGGTTACCAGGAGAGCTGGCCCTTCACCATCACCAGCGACGGCAACCGTTTCTCCGTAGACATTCCCGCCACCAGTCAGTTGGGCAGTGTGGACGGCGTCTGGGCGCTGGAAGAGGGCGTCCTGAAGCTGGACATCACTTCCACATTCACCAGGGGAGGCAGCTATTCCTATACCGCCGAATGTGAGAGGGTCATCAGGGAGGAAGAGGCCGACACGGCCTCCGTTTCCGCCGATCCCGGGGCAAAGCAAACTGATGGGGAAGTACCCGCCTGGGCTGGCCGCGGCTGGCAGTTGGACACGCTGCACTTCAAGACGCTCAGCGAGGACAGCCCCTTCTCCATCGACGCCGGGATGAGCCTGAACGGCCCCACCGAATACGGCGCCTATCTGCATTTCGATGGTACCGCCCTGTCGTCGGACATCGACTTGAACGGTCTGATTGAGGCCGTTCCCCAGTTGCCCTTCTCTGTGCCGGAGTTGAATTTGACCACATATGACGGCTTTACCCTGGATGGCGATTGCCTGCGCCTGACCCCCGGGGACATCCTGCTGACACTGGACTACGACGCCGCGTCGGACAGCCTGTCTCTGGTGTACACCACCCATGTGGAGATACAAAGCCAGACCCTGGACAACGGCATGCGCACCAAGGGCGGCGAGACGGATATAGAAATCACCCTGGGCTTAGGGCCGAAAGTTAGCGAGTGATTTTCAATTCACCGAGCAGTAACCAACTGGCATCCGTGTGCGGGGCGCCCTGCACCGCAGGCCCCCTCATTGAGAAAGGAGAAAAGCCATGAAAAAGTACCGGGGATTTCTGGTAATGCTGCTTGTCTGCCTGCTGGCCTTTTGCGGCGCGGCGCTGGCGGACACGCTGGAGGAGGACAGACAGGCGCTGCGCCAGGCGGAGACCTTTGACGCACAGCTGGCGATACTGAACAAAATCGCGGTGGAAAACGCTGAGGAACTGCAGTATGGCGGCTGGGACAGGGAGTTTACCGTCAACGTTGCCCCTGGCCTCCCCGAAGGGCTGATCCCTGAGAACTGGGATGATCTGCAGTTTGACGAGTTTTACAATCTGCCTGAAGAAATGCGCGGCCATAAGTTTATTGCGCTCTATTGCCCGGTGGTCTCTGCCGGTCCTCCAAAGGTAAAACTTGCAGCCGAGCTGCTGGCGCGCTTTCCGGCAGACATGCGAGCCGCCTCCCTTGCAGAGGCGGAGTACGCGCTGATCATACGCGCCCATATGGTCAAGTCGGACATTGAGTATACGCCTCCCGCCACCAGTTACCACCGGGATTATGAGGCGTACGCTGTGGATCTGCGCAGCGGCCAGTATTCGCAATTCTGGACGAAGCGCAGCGAAGCCGCGTATTATGGATTTCAAAACGAGCTGAATGGCAGGGAGTTTTCCCAGCGGGCGCTTTGGCAATCCCTGCGCTTTGAGATCCTGGGCGGTGGGGAGGAACTGCTCTACGAGTCGGAGGACGGCTACACTTTGGTGTTCTTCCGCCTGGCGGGTCAGTGTATCTACACCACTGCTTACAATTCGCCAGATCAACCGGCGATTACCATCCCCGCTATGGTGGAGGGGGACCCTGTAACGGAGCTGGGTGATGGCTGCTTTAAGGACAATGATTTCATCAGGACGGTGAACTTGCCCGACGGGCTGAAAGCAATCGGCGACGCTGCCTTTGAGAACGCATCCGCACTGGAGAGCATCAGCATCCCGGGCTCCGTGCGCTATATAGGCGACAAGGCGTTCGCCGCCTGTACACAGATGACAACAGCGATCATCCAGGAAGGCGTTGAACGCCTGGGCAATTTGATGTTTTTAGGGTGTGAGCGGCTGGCGGACCTCTATCTGCCCGCCAGCCTGCTGCCGACCGACTTTCTGGAAAGGTATATCGACAGGAATATGCTGATCTATGCGCCGGAGGGCAGCTTTGCGTTAGAGTGGGCCATGGATCAGGGCTACGAATACGTTGTTTGTAACGATCCGGGTCAGATGCCCCATGCCGAGCACATCACAATAGGGGACTTTGAGTACTACGTCGTTGGCGATGAGGCGGCGGTGTCGGCCTATCACGGCACGGAAACAAACGTGATTGTGCCGGACAAAGCCGGCATGGTACCCGTAACAAGCATTTTGCCCAATGCCTTTCTGACGATGGAGCCCCTGGAGAGCGTCACGCTGCCGCATAGCATCCGCATCGTGAAGGACGCAGCGTTTCCAATTCAGAGCATCCGCATCGTGAAGGAATCGGAGCCTTCAAGCGTGAACAGCGTTGAAGTATTCCGTCTGTACGTACCCAACGCGGAAACCGAATTTGGAGATTTTTCGGTCGTGAATTATGAGGGCAAAGCCATTATTCTGGCCCCGGAGGGCAGCCTGGCGCAGCGCTATGTAGAGTATTTGAATCATCCCGACCTGTATTTTGAAGCCTGGAACGGTACCTGATGCGATGGACGGAAGCGCTGCTGAATAGGCATAAGCTGAGGTCCGGAAGGCAAACAGCCTACAGCGCTTCCAGTCCGTTGTCCAAAAGCAGTTGCTGGGTGGCCTCGATGTCATACCCATGGCTGATGGCGTATACCAGCGCCGCGTCCCGCACCTTCAGGGGGTACAGGGTGCCTTTCTTCAAAAACAGGAGCAGGCTCTGGGTCTCTTCCAGGCTCAGCCTCATAGCCAGCGCCAGACGGATATAGTAGTCCCGGTTGCGGGCGGTGCGGGTGCCGTTGAGCAGTTGAAAGGCCAGGTTGGATTTGTCAGCAAGGCCGGCCAGATCGATCACCTGGCGGCGGCCCAGCCCGCGGGCTTCCAGCAGGCTGCCAAAGTAGGTGTTGACGCTTTCCCGGGTGGTGCTGTCGTTCATTTCCTCGCTGAGCGCATCAAAATCATGCGTCTGTTTGAGCCTTTGCTCCATGTCCGCTGTCCGCAGGCTTTGATCGGCGCCCCTGACATAGTCAGCCCAGGCATCCTCTGCGTCCCCCAGGGGAGTCAGGCCGTGCTGATCCAGCAGCAACTGGGTATCCAGCAGGGTATACCCCTCCCGCAGGGCGTAGATCACGGCGGCGTCCCGCTTGCGCAGGGCGTACAGCGGGCCGATCCCCAGAAAGTTCAGCATGCTCTGGGTCTCTTCCACGGTGAGGCCCAGGCCGAAGGCCAGTTGGATGTAGTAATCCCGCCGCCCCATCCGCTCCCCCTTGAGCAGTTGGCGGCCAAAGTCTTTATCCAGCTCCGCACGGCGTACGGCTTCAGCAACCGGCAGGCCGTGGTTTTCCAGCAGCCTGGAAAAATATTCACACACCGAGGCGGACAACAGTTGGCTACGGATGGCATCCACCCCCTGGTCAAAACCCGTGCAATCCAATAAAATGGCTTGCGCCTGCATGGTCAGGGAGGGGGCGGCGGCAGCATCAGCCACAGGTTGTTTTTTGCCTTGCTGTGGATCCATCGCTGCCTCACCCCTTTGCATACTATGTATAAATGATGAACCGAGTATAGCAAAGAACATGAATAATGTAAATCATGTGCAATTTGCACGCCATATCCTCCCATTGTTATGATGTAATGGGATGGGGATAGGAGGGGAAGGAGATGGGGGAGGATTTCAACGCCTTCTACCGGAATTTGTTACAGCGTGAAATAGCCACCAACTGGCCGGAAGCCCTGCGGGCAGCGTACGAGCCGGTGTCCTGCCTGTCGGCCAGCGAAACGGGCGGCATTTTCCTGGTGTCCAGGCGGGCGGACGGCATGAAGGGTATTCTGCGCATTTCTGTGGGGCAGGCGTCAGAGGATGCTGCCGCCGAGTACAGGATACTGGGTCAGCTCAACGACCCCTGCATTCCCCAGGCCCTGTTCTTCCAGGAAGAAGAGGGAAGGGGCTACCTTGTCCGGCAGTACATGGAGGGGCAGACGCTGAGAGAATATGTTGAAATACATGGCGTCCTAA
>JAAZBR010000205.1 GCA_012513735.1 Clostridiales bacterium
AAACTCTCCTCTTCGGAGAAGCGGATCTCGCCCTTCACCTCGATCTTGTCTTCCAGCTTGCCGCGGGTGGCGGTGATCTTCTGCACCTTGGCAGTGGTGATGGTCTGCACCGTCCGGGCGAAGAACATGCTGAGCAGCAATACAACCGCCAGGATCAGCAGGGCTTTGAGTGCTTTACGCTTGCTTGTCACGATGGGTCCCTCATTTCATATCGCTTAGCTGAATACCAAGCAAAATGTCTTCCTGAAAATAGGTGTAGATCAGCAGGGCCGGCAGGATATACAGTGCCGCTCCCGCAAATGCGATGCCCGGCTCGCTGGTGCTGAGCTGGTTGAACATCACGGAAAGGGGCATCCGGTCCTGCTGGTTGCTGAGATAGATCAGCGGCTGCTCCACCATGTTCCAGCTATCGGCAAAGGACAGCGCGGCCGCTGCCCCTAGAATGGGCTTGGAGATGGGAAGCACCATGTACAGGAAACAGCGCCAGGTGCCTGCGCCATCCATCATGGCGGCCTCAAACAGATCCCCCGGGATGCCCACCATGTACTGCCGCACCAGAAAGATATAAAAGGGCGAAAAGACCAGCAGCAGAATCACCGCCCAGGGCGTGTTCATCAGCCCCAGGGCCCGCATGGTCAGCACGCTGGGCGCCATGGTGACCTGGAAGGGCAGCAGCATCATCATCAGAATCACAAAGAACAGCGCATCCCTGCCCCGGAAGCGGAACCGGCTCAGCGCGTAGGCCATCATGGGGATCACCAGCGCCTGCCCCAGCAGCACCGCACCCGTATACAGCAAAGAGTTGGCAAACAGCTGCAAATACACCGGCTTTTCAATCAGCAGGCTGTAGTACTGCCGCAGGGAGACAATGGAGGGCGACAGCAGAATGTCCATCCACTGGCCCTGGGCGTAGTTGTTGCGGGTCTTCAGGTAGGCCGTCATCTCGGACATCGGGAAAAAGGAGTAGAGAAACGTCAGCACAATGGGCAGCACCATCAGCAGACACACCAGCGTCAGCACCAGGTAGGCGAGCACCTGGCCGGGCCGCAGCCGTTTCTTCCCAGCATGAACACTACCGGTCATGGCCGCGCACCGCCTTTCCCATATACAGCAGGCCGAACAGCACAAACACAATCACCGCGAAGCTGTAGGCGGCCGTGGTCACCAACTGGTAATCCAGCTTGGCAAACAGGTTATTCATATAGTGCTGCAAGGTGTAGACGGAGTCCCGCGGGTACGCCCCGCCGATGAAGTAGACCTCCTTAAAAATCTTGAAGGCATTCACCCAGGCCAATACAAACACCAAAAAGGCGGTGGGCATGATCAGGGGCAGCGTGATCTTGGTGGCCTGTCGGATGGGGCCCGCCCCCTCCAGGCGGGCAAACTCATACAGCTCATCGGGTACGGCGTTCAGCGCGGCAGAGAATATCACCACCGAAAAGCCTACGTTCTTCCAGATGTACAGCAGCACCACCGGCACGCGCATGGCCTCGGACTCCAGCCACAGCACGCGCTGCAGCCCCATCAGTTCCATCAAACGGTTGATGGGGCTGCCAAAGTCAAACAGCAACAGCCATATGATCAGCAGCGCCGAAGAAGGCACCAGGTAGGGCATCAGCAGCAGGTTGCGGAAGCCTAGGGATCTCTCCTTCAGCGTGCGCAGCACCACAGACAATACGAAGGAGAACACGAAGATCAGCGGCGCACAGATCAGCGACAGCTCCAGGGAGTTGCGCAGCCCCAGCAGGAAAACGGGGTTGCTCCATACCCGCTGATAGTTCTCAAACCATACGAAGCGATTTGCGATGCTGCCGTCCGTCATGCTGAAGTAGATGCCGCCCAGGAAGGGTACCAGGTAGAACAGCAGCAGGCCCAGCAATCCCGGCAGCAGGAAAAGCATCAGGCTTTTCTTCCTTGTGAACATCGCAACTCCTTCCAGATTGTTATGTGCTTCACTATACAAGCCCCAACCCGCCTTTTCAAGCGGATGGGGCTTGTAGAATTGTAACATTTATCAGGCGGCCGTGTTTGTCAGATTCCCTGCTGCCTCCTGAATTTGTTCACCAGCAGCGAGGCTGTCAGCAGCACGGCGGTCATCAGGGCGACGATGCCCATGTACCGGCCGTATTGTCCGATCACATCTCCACTGAGTTCCGCCGAATCCGTCAGCAGGCGGATACCCGCAGTGTACCAGTAGGCGGGCAGGGCCTTACCCATGGCCTGTACGCCGGGTCCCAGCAACTCCAGGGGAACAAACACGCCGCCCAGAAAGCTGGACCCCAGGGAGATGACGTTGCTCACTCCGGTCACAACGCTGGTGTTCTGGGTGAAGGAGGTGGCCAGCAGCGCAACGGCCATGCACACAGCAAGGTAGAGGTAGCTTCCCCCCAGCATTAGCAAAATGCGCTGGCTGAACAGTTCGGAAAGGGAGATGCGGGCATTGAAGACGCCAAAGCCTACCAGCACCAGCCAGATGATGCTACTGTACAGCAGGCTGGCCCCTGCCAACTGCGCTGTGCGGGAGGTTTCGCTCAGACTGGCCGCGCGGTTGCGGAAGGCCAGCTTCTTTTGCACCATGACGGCCAGCACCATGCCCATACCGCTGGAAACAGCAGCCATCAGCGAGTAGCTGACAAACCTCAGGTAGATGGCCATGCCCTCCTCGCCGGCGCTCAGCATCCCCGATTTCACCTGGGTAATCTGCACGTTGTCCTGTAAATCCTGGTTGGCCTGCGCAACAATCTGCTCTGCCGTCATGCGGGGCCGCAGGCTGTGGTACGTGGATACTGTGCCCAGAAAGCGGTTGACATAAGCATCGATGTACAGGTGCACATAGTCATTGGCCGCATTGAAGCTCTCCACCTGGGGATTCTTCCCCTCCAGCACCTGTTCGCCAAAACCCGCCGGGATGCGGAGCACCAGGAACACATCCTGCCAGAACAAAGCGTCGCGGATCTCCTTTTCGGCGCTGCCCAGATCTATGCGGTTACTGCGGGCGGCAAGGAATTCCTCCAGCCCCCGGCTGACCGGGTGATCCCCATCATCGTTGAGGATGGCGATGCGATAGTCCCGGGTGGAAACCTGCAGATCATCCCGGCCGGTCCCCATGGCATTGCTGACCATGATGGACATGACAACCATAATGGCCATATACAGTGCCACCGGGATGATAAAACGTTTGGAAACGCGGAAGAATGCCTTAAATACTGTCATGGTAGTGCCTCCCCAGGGTAACAATCACCAGGGCGCTGAATACCAGGCATGTAATGGTCATGGAAACCAGATACCGGGTATCTACACTCTGGTAGTAGTACAGGCTGTACAGCGAATCCACAATCATGGAGCCCGGGTTGATGCGGCTGAGCCAGGGTAGATTGACATCGATCATGCGCTTCACCTTGTCGCTCATCAGGCCGCTGAGAAAGCTGCTGAACAGGTATGCACCCGTAGTGATGCCAAGCACGGTGTTGTCCTTGCCGCGCACGGCGCAGGCAATGGCCATGCCCATCAGGAAGCCCATCAGCGTGCCCAGGGCCAACACCAGCAGGATGTAGCCGGTAAAGGGGCCAAAGTCGCGGCCCAGCCCAAAGCGCATATAGGCGTAGACCACCAGGGTCATTCCCACCTGCACCAGCCAGGTAGCCAGCGCTGCCGCCCCCACTCTGCCCCATTTGTTGGCAGCGGATGCCGCTGCCCGAGCCCCCTCCGGGGAGCGGTTAGCCTGCTGGCGGATAACCACGGCAGCGCCGGCAGAGCAGGCCCCCAGGCAGGTCATGCCCAGCAGCGCCATGAAGTAGATGATGTCCGCGCTCATCTGGCCACCCAGGGGCATCACCTTGACGAAATCAGCCTGTGACAACTGCGTCTGCACCACGCCCATGTCGGTGAGCGGGTTGGTGCTCAGCAGGCTGAAAATGGTGTTCTTGGTGGCGTCCACCTGGTCCAGCACCTGCTTCACCACCACCTGCCGGGGCTCCACCTTCTTTACCAGCAGTTGGGGCGTGTCGCCATCCACCAGAGCTGCGTCCGCCTCGTCGGCCGCCACCATCCGGCGAGCCTCGTCCTCGCTGACCTGATAGATGTCAAACAGTTTATCCGTACCGCTTGAGGAGCGCTGCATCCCCTCCAGGATCCCTTTCAAGTCGTAGAAGGGATTCCTGACCTGGGGCGCCACGTAGGCTACCCGGATGGGTTCCCGGATCAGCTCTGCCGTCCCCAGGTTGCCAAAGGCCAGATAAAACAGCGTGGACAGGATCAGCGGAAAGGCCAGACTCCAGAACAGCACAGGCTTTTCCCGCAGTGTGATCAGCAGGTTGCCCTTGAAGACTGTCCTAAACATTGTCCCGCAGCTCCTTTCCGGTGACCTCCAGGAACACGTCGTTCAGCGTGGGCTGGCGCAGGCTCATGGCGCCGATAGCAATGTCGCGCTGCTCCATGAAATTGACCAGGTTGGCCAACTTGCTTTCTCCCCGCGTCAGGTACAGCACCAGGTTATCCCCCTCCAGCAGCTCCGCCCGGCTGACAAAGGGCAGCGCCTTGATGGCCTCGATGTCCTCCACGCTGTGGTTGAGCAACTGCACGTTCACCTGATCCCCCAGGTTGACGGAGGCCTTCAGTTCCTCCTTGGTGCCGGTCAGAATGGCCTTTCCCTTGTCCATGATGGTGATCATGGTGCAGAGCTGTTCCACCTCCTCCATGTAGTGGCTGGTATACAGCACCGTGGTGCCCTGCTGGTTCAGGTGCTGGATGCCCTACAGAATGCTGTTGCGGCTCTGGGGATCCACAGCCACGGTGGGCTCGTCCAGTATCAGCAGCTTGGGCTTGTGGGCGATGCCGCAGGCGATGTTGAGGCGCCGCTTGAGGCCGCCGGACAGCTTCTTGGGCAGAAACTTGCGGAACTTCTCCAGCCCGCAGAAGTCGATGGCCTCGTCGATCAGCGGCTTCCTGGCCCGGGCATCAGACACATACAGGCCGCAGAAGTAGTCGATGTTCTCCTGCACGGTCAGCTCCTCCATCACGGC
>JAAZBR010000206.1 GCA_012513735.1 Clostridiales bacterium
CATCGGCTGACAACAGGTACAGACGGTGGCTGCCATCCCCATCCAAAGTCTTCATGCCAATACCCGCCGGGCAGGCCACGCCGCCCATGAATTGACTGTCCCCAGGCAGCAGGTACCGGGCCGCCCATTGCACCAGGTCCCGGGGCAGCAGGGGGTATACAGAGGCATCAAAGCTATCCAGGGTAAGGCCCTCTGTCAGCGCCCCCGCAGGCAGGGCGGGCAGGCTGCAGCGGGAGATGATGTTGTCATTGCCGTCTGTGTAGATCGCCTCGCTGTGCAGCTTGCCGTCCGCCACGTGGCTCAGGTATTCAAAGCTGTTTTCCTTTTCGTATGTCACCGTCGTGCCCATCAACCAGCGATCCCCCTGTTTGCTTGCGCTGTAGCTGACCGAATAGGGCAGGCGCTGGGTGGCGGGGTAGTTGTAAAACAACGCGTCCCCGCCGGTATCGATCAGCAGACTGGGCGTCTCCGCCCCCTGCCTGAGCGCATGGGGCGCCCGCACGGTGAAGCGATAATCCGGGTCCGTCCGGGCCTTTTCGGCGATGCACAGCACATTCTGCCCCGCCCTGGACAGCGACAGCGCCCATTGGCCGGCGGTCTGGTCTCCCCAACCGTTGCGGGCGGTCAGGCTGTAGCCCGCATATTCACGTTCGATCAACTGGTGGACTGCATCCGGCAGCGTGCCCGGGTGTGCCCGCTCCGCCAGCGCTGGGTGAACAACAAGGGCAGCCAGCAGCAGGCAAAGCAGAAGGCAGCAGGCTTTTGCCGGTATTCCGGACCTCCTCATGGCAGGGCCTCCATCACGCTGAAGCCCACGCTGATTTCAACAAGGGCCTCGGGGGGCAGCAGCGTTTGCCTGCCCTGCTGCCAGCCATGCCATACCACTGCCTGACCACCCAGCAGCATGGGAGTCCCCTCGCTCCACCAGGCGTGGGTTTCTAGCAGCTCGCCCCGGGAAGACACGCGCAGCCGGTACACAAAGCCGTCCTGCGCCGGCCGGCGGTTGCCGTTGCCCCACAGCACCAGCGATCCATCAGGCTGGGGCTGTATCAGGCGGATGTTCTGGGCGTGGCAGACCCCGCTGACCAGCAGCCACGCGATGCGTTTTCCGGCCATCATATGCGCGTCCTCTTCTTTGCTTACTTCAGGTGCCGGCCCAGCATGAAGCCGGTCTGCCCCTCCACGATCACATGGGCCCACATGCTGTCAAAGCCCATCACGATCACCGGGGTACCGTTCCCATACTGCCCCAGAGGCGGGCAGTCGGTGGACTGTGCCGCCATCAGGGGCAGCCCGTCCATGCCGGCGGGTATGTTCACCTGCATCACGGGCATGGCGCTCAGCGGCGCCAGACCCTGGCCGGGCATCTTCAAAAACCTTGCCATCATAAATCCGGTCAGCGTGCCCACGCGCACGGGCACCCACCCCTCCTGCTCCGGCCCCAGCAACTGCACCTGCACGCCGTTGTAGTAGCGGCCCAGGGACAGGGCCTCCTTGCCGGGCTGCGCCCGCAGGTGCAGACGGTCACCGGGGTTGGGGTTGCTGACCAGCGCGCTGTCCGGCCGCGGGTCAAAGGGCCAGGGAGCCACGGCGTGCTCCCCTTGGGGCCCCCGCCAGATATCGCCCGCCGACAACGGGGCGGCCAGCCCCTGGGACAGGCTGAGCAGGCTAACGCAGAGCGCCAGCGCCCAGGCCAGCCACCGCATCGCCCGCAGATCTGTCTTTTTCTCTGCCCAATTTTCCATCCAATTGCCCTTCATGCGCGTTCCCTCCCGGCGTGCGGGCCATTCCTTTGCCCGCTGTTCTATCCATGTAAACGAAAGAAAGGCCGGGATTCTTGCACCCTCCCTCAAGACCCCGGAAACGGACCGTC
>JAAZBR010000207.1 GCA_012513735.1 Clostridiales bacterium
ATCAAGGAAGGCCGCATGGGCAACTTCGTTGAAAACGTCATGGACTGGGCGCTGAGCCGCGAGCGCTACTGGGGCACCCCCCTGCCGGTGTGGATCTGCCCGGAGGGACACCAGCACGTGATCGGCTCCATTCAGGAGATGAAGGACATGGCCACCCACCCGGTGGACCTGCCGGAACTGCACCGCCCCTATGTAGACAGCGTGATCCTGCGCTGCCCCCAGTGCGGCCAGGACATGCACCGGACACCCGAGGTAATCGACTGCTGGTACGATTCGGGCTCCATGCCCTTTGCTCAGTGGCACTATCCCTTTGAAAACCAAGAATGCTTTCAGCAAACCTTCCCGGCGGACTGGATCTGCGAGGCAGTAGACCAGACCCGTGGGTGGTTCTACACCCAGCTGGCCATCAGCACCATTGTGTTCGGCCAGAGCGACTTCAAAAGCTGCCTGGTGTTGGGCCATGTGCAGGACAAAGACGGTCGTAAAATGTCCAAACACCTTGGCAATGTGATCGACCCCTGGACCATCCTCAACAAGCAGGGGGCGGACGCCGTGCGCTGGTACTTCTACACCGCAGGCGCGCCCTGGCTGCCCAGCCGGTTCTCGGAGGATGCGGTCAACGAAGGCCAGCGCAAGTTCATGAGCACGCTGTGGAACACCTATGCCTTCTACATCCTGTACGCCCAGATCGACCAGTTTAACCCGCTGGAACATCCGCTTGATCAGGCCCAGCTGAGCCTGATGGACAAATGGATTCTAAGCCGCCTCAACAGCACGGTGCAGTTTGTCAACGATGGGCTGGAGCATGTGCGCATCCCCGAAAGCGCTAATGCCATCCAGAGCCTGGTAGACGACCTGAGCAACTGGTATGTGCGCCGCGGCCGCAGCCGCTTCTGGGGCAAGGGCATGGAAGCCGACAAGGAAGCAGCCTTCATCACGCTATACACCGTGCTGGAGACCCTGTGCCGCCTGGTGGCCCCTTTCACCCCCTTCATGGCGGAGAGCATCTACCAGAACCTGGTGCGCTCGGTGGACCAGAAGGCCCCCCTGTCGGTACACCTGTGCCCCTTCCCCGAGGCAGACGCCATCCGCACCGACACGAAGATGGAGCAGCAGATGGATGCCCTGTTGCAAGTGGTCACCCTGGGCCGCGCCAGCCGCAACCTGGCCAGCCTGAAGGTGCGCCAGCCCTCGGCCACGCTGTATGTCAAGGGCGCGCACTTTGACGCACCCTACGCAGAGTTGGCCAAAGACGAGCTGAATGTCAAGCAGATCGTTTTCACAGATGATGCCAGCGCCTTTACCGGCTATCTGCTGAAGCCGCAGCTTCGCACGCTGGGTCCACGCTTTGGCAAGCAGTTGGGCCGGGTATCCGCCGCCCTGAAGGAGGCGGACGGCACTGCCTCCGTGCAGGGCTTTGCCCAGGGCAAGCCCCTAATGCTGACGGTGGATGGTCAGACCGTTACCCTGGAAGAATCCGATGTGCTGGTAGAGGCTGTGCAGAAGGAAGGTCTGTCCACTGTGGAGGAGCGGGGGCTGACCGTGGCGCTGGATACCCGGCTGACGCCTGAATTGATCGATGAAGGCTACGCCCGGGAGGTCATCAGCAAGGTGCAAACCATGCGCAAGGATGCCGGCTTTGAGGTGACCGACCGCATTTACCTGTACTACCAGGCAGGAGACCGGCTGAGCGCCGCCATCCAAAAGAGCCGTGCCCTGATCGCCGAGTATGTGCTGTCCCTTGATATCATCCAGGGGGAAGCCCCGGAGGGCGCCTACGCCCAGCAGTGGGAGATCAACAATGAGCAGGCCACCCTGGCTGTGAAAAAAGCATAGCAAAATAGTTTTGCCAGGCCCGCGCCGGCACCCCCGGCGCGGGTTTTGCTGTGCGCTTTAGCCCACAAATCCACCAGCAGGGCTGGTGGAATCAGAAAGCTTTAGCTATCAGAAACCTCCTTTGCTACAATCGAGAAGGTCTGGCAACCGCATCGAAAGCAAAGGAGGTTTGTCATCGTAG
>JAAZBR010000208.1 GCA_012513735.1 Clostridiales bacterium
CTGTTTGACAATCGTCAGCATATTGCGCACGGTGAAAAACCGCTCAATAAACAGCGAGGCTAAGAGGAACAGCAGCAGGAACACCACCACGCTGCCGTGTCCTTTCAGAAAACGGGTGAAGCGGCCCTGCTGGCCTGTCTGCTGCTTTACGGATGCGGATGGCTGCAAACGGTTTGCCTCCCCTCTCTCAGGCTTTCGCCGGCGCAAACTGGGCAGAGCTTTGCATCCGGCGCAGGCGGGTCAACATCGAGATAGCGACCACCGCAATGATGATAACTCCCACCAGAATGTTCTGGTAGAAGGAGTGGACAGCAAGCAGGTTCAGGATGTTACGGATGGAACCGATGACCAGCGCACCCACCATCACCATGACGATCTTACCCTCGCCGCCTGACATGCTGACACCTCCCATGATACAGGCTGCGATGGCATCCAACTGATAGGGCTCCCCCTGGGTGGGGTGAGCGGTGTCCAGTTGGGCAGCCAGTACAACGCCCGCTGCGGCAGCACAACAGCCGGAGAAGGCGAAAACAAGCAGCTTGATGCTTGCGGTGTTCACCCCCGCGTTGCGCAGCACCTGTTCATTGCCACCCAATCCATAGATCCATGCGCTGATGGGCAGCTGGGTGGTTAGGATCACACCGATCACCACCACCAGCACCATGATATAGTTGGAGACCGGGATGCCCAGGAGAGTCCCGTTGCCGATGAATACATACTCCTTAGGGAACCCGCCAAAGGAACGGCCGTTGTTCAGCAAAAAGGCAGAGCCCTGGGCGATCTGTCCCACCACCAGCGTGGCGATGAAGGCGGGCACCGACAGAAATGCGTTGAGGCTGCCCGATACCAGCCCAATTAATACACCGGCCACCAGAGCGGCCAGAATGGCGATGGCAATGGGCACACCGTTCAGCAGAAGCAGCCCAGTCAGCATGCCGCAGAAGGTGACATTGCCACCGATGGAAAGGTCGGTGTTGCGGGTAATAATCACCGGCGCGATGCCCACCGCGCAGATAGCGATGATGGAGCACTGGCGTACCACATTGAGCAGATTGACCGGCTTCAGAAAGTTGGGTACCAGGGCGCCGCCCAGCAGAAAGGCGGCGACAATGCCCATTGTAATTAGGATGCGGTTTTTTGTCCTGGCCTTGATCATCTTGTCCTTTACCTGTACGGGAGAATTCACAGACCATCGGCAGGCAGGTTTCCGCCTGCCGATGGGATTGCATGGTTACTTCACGTTGGTCAGATCAAAGATCTGCGTGCCGGCATCCACAAAGGAGGGGACGCCCTCGGTTGCTTTGTCAAAGGCCTTCTGCAGGTACTCTACGCCCCAGGCGCCAATCTTATCCGGGAACTGGGCCACCGTGCCCAGAATCTCACCGTCCTTGATCAACTGTATGCCCGCGTCGGAGCCGTCAAAGGAGATGATGACAACGTCTTCGATGTCGTTGTTTTTCAGGGCCTGCAGAATACCGGGCAGCATGTTGTCCGAGCAGCAGAAGATACCCTGGATGTCCGGGTTGGCTTGGATCATGTTCTCCGTCACCTGCATGGCCTTGTCCACCACCCAGTCGCCAGGCTGCTCGTTGATCATGACCAGGCCGCTGTCCTTGATGCCTTCCTTGAAGCCATCAGCACGGTCGTCACCGGCCTGGGAGCCGTTGGCGCCGCGGACGATGATCACATTGCCCTTACCACCCAGCTCGGCCACCATGCGCTCACCGGCGCTTTTGCCGCCTGCAGCGTTGTCGGTGGAAATAAAGGTTACATACAGATCTTCATGGCCAGCAGCGATGCCCTGATCCACCAGCACCACAGGGATGCCGGCCTGCTTGGCCTTCTCCAGCACCTGGATGGCGGCGTTGGAATCCATGGGATTCACAATCAGTCCGTCCACACCCTGGTTGATCAGATCTTCAATCTGATTCACCTGGGTGGCGACAGCTGTCTGGCTTTCGGCCAGTGCACCAACAAAGGTATCCCCGCTGGCTTCCACAGCGGCCTTGATGGCGTTGTACAGGCTTAGTTGAAAGGCGTCGTTGGTGATGGTCTTGGTGCTGTATCCGATGGTTTTCCCTTCGGCAAAGGCCAGGGACATCGTGAACAGCAGGCACAGGGCGAGCAGGAACAAAGCAAACCGTTTCATGGCAGGCACCTCCCCTATAGAATTTGGTGAATACATCATATCACAATATTAACGATAATACAACGATTTTTATTGACTTTTTGGGCGATTATTTCTTCTTATTTCTTCGCTTGAGCAAAGGAAACGGTGTGTGCTACTATACGGCGGAACAGGAAAAAATGGCGCCTTTTCCGCGTCGGGTGCCGGCGAGCGCGATGAGCTGTCTGAAGGATCATGGACGCAGGACTTCTATAAAGAGGACAAGATGGATTTGCAGTGTATTGATACCGAACGCTCCAACCCGCTGACAACGCGGATCGACGAGC
>JAAZBR010000209.1 GCA_012513735.1 Clostridiales bacterium
ATCGAAGCCGCCATGAGCATGGTGGCAGGCACTGCGCGCAGCATGGGCGTTACTGTCGAAGAGTAAGGAGATTGTGGGAGGACATTGTACCGCTAATACCACAAGGAGGATAAGAGCATGAAACACGGCAAGAAGTATATCGACTCCAAAAAGCTCATTGAGCAGAACAAGCTGTACGACCCGGCGGAGGCCATTGCCCTGGTCAAGCAGACTGGCAAGGCCAAGTTCGACGAAACCGTTGAGCTGTCCATTCGTCTGGGTGTTGATCCCCGCCATGCTGACCAGCAAGTCCGCGGTACGGTGGTGCTGCCCCACGGCACCGGCAAGAAGGTGCGTGTGCTGGTTTTCGCCAAGGGCGAGAAGGCAGAGGAAGCCCGTGCGGCGGGCGCCGACTATGTTGGCGAAGCTGACCTGGCGGACAAAATCAAGAACGAGAACTGGTTCGATTTTGACGTGGCCGTCGCAACGCCTGACATGATGGGCGTGGTTGGACGCATTGGCCGCATTCTGGGCCCCAAGGGCTTGATGCCCAACCCCAAGAGCGGTACCGTCACCATGGATGTAGGTAAGGCTATCGAGGAGATCAAGGGCGGCAAGGTTGAGTATCGTATCGATAAGACCGCCATTGCTCACTGTCCCATCGGAAAGGTAAGCTTTGATGAGGAGAAACTGCTGGAGAACATGACTACGTTGATGGATGCGGTGATCAAGGCCAAGCCCACCAGCGCCAAGGGCACCTACCTGAGGAGCCTGTACCTCTCCACCACCATGGGCCCGTCCATCAAGGTCAATGGCCTGAAATTCTGATACTCATTTCAACCGGTAACGCATCGTCGTGCTGGTGTTTTGCCCCCTGCTGTGTCGGCTGTTCGGTCGGCGTAGCGCCACTACGCCTCCCTCATCTGCTCCTTGCAGTGGAGCATAAACCTACACCGCTTCGGATGCGTTACCGTTTTACATGAGTATGATAGATCAAAGGCTGAAACAAATGCTCTCCTGCTTCGGCGGGAGAGCATTGTTGTTGAAGTAATACATAGAAAATGGCCGCGCTCCCTTATGAGCACGGCCACTTTTTATACCTGGTATTCGTTAAGCTTCGGTTTTCTCGTCAGCCGCAGCGTCGGTGGCTTCGGCTTCGGTAGCAGCTATTGTTTCTGTCTCTGCTTCTGCGGAAGCCTCTACGGCTTCGGTGGCCTTCATGAAGGCGGCTGCAAAGCTGCTGACGGGTTGATCGCCAGAGGGTTCAATGGCCTGCGCCAGGGTCACATCGTGGTGATCGAAATCGGCTGCCTGGGGCGGATCACCGGGAATCTCAGCGCTATATTCGTAGGCGCTTTCCTCAGCGGCCTCACGGATGGACAGGCTGATGCGCTTGGCTTCCGGATCCACCGACAGTACCTTGACGCTGACATCCTGGCCGGGGGTGAGCACATCCTCCACCTTGTCAATGCGGGTATGACTGACCTGGCTGATGTGTACCAGTCCGTCCACGCCGGGCTCCAGCTCAAGAAAAGCACCGAAGGGCCGGATACGGACGACCTTGCGCACCAGAATACTGCCCACAGGATACTTAACATCAACATTATCCCAGGGGCGGGGTTGGAGCTGCTTGTAACCAAGTTGAATACGCTCGCGCTCACGATCCAGGGAGAGAATCTTAACGTCAATCTCCTGATTGGCCTTCAGGATATCCTGGGGCTGAGCAGAGCGGTTCCAGCTCAGATCGGTGATGTGAATCAGGCCGTCCACGCCGCCTAAGTCCACAAAAGCGCCAAAGGTGGCAAACCGGCGGACAATGCCCTTGACGATGGCGCCTTCTTCCAGTTTGGCCCACACAGCTTCCTTCCTGGCAGCGTTTTCCGCGATCAGCACTTCCTTGCGGCTGGCGACCACGCGCTTCTTGTTGTCATCCACTTCGATGATCTTCAGCTTCATGGTCTGGCCAACAAACTGACCGATTTTCTCAACATAGCGCATGCTGAGGTGGGATGCGGGGATGAAGGCGCGGATGCCGTCGATGCTGGCCAACAGGCCGCCCTTGACTGCCTCTTTGCCTACTGCCTCCACAAACTCGCCGGCCTCATACTTGGCCTTGAGCTCTTCCCATGCCTTGCGGTTGACGATATTGCGCTGCGAGAGGATGACGTTACCCTCGCCGTCGTTGACCTTAATGATTTCCACTTCAATGTCATCGCCCAGCTCGACATCCTCATCCACCAGCTCGGAACGCTTCATTAGCCCGTCGGACTTGTAGCCGATATTGACGCACACTTCGTCATCGGTGATCTGCACAACCTTGCCGGTTACGGTTTGACCTGCGCGTATGCGGGCAATGCTGGCTGCTACCTCATCCATAAAGCTGGCGGCCTTAGGGGCTTCCGCCTCTGCCGCTATAGCGGCGGGCGCATCAGCCTCGGGTGTACTGGCGGCAGGCTGTTCATCCTGTGCCTGTGCATCAGCAGGTTTGTCAGCCTGTGCTTCTGCATGGTCGGGCTTCTCTGCCTGCGGTTCCTGGGCGGCCTCGGTTGTTTCCGCGGCGGCTTCTGTCACGGGGGCGGCTTCCTGCGCGGTTTGTTCCACGGCAGGAGCAGCGGCCTCTTCCGCTACGGGCTGGGCCTGGGGGATCTCCGGGGCATCAGGCGTCAGGGCCTGATCCTTGCGTTCGATGTCGTTCATGCTGTCGACTACCTCCTTAAGTGACCATTCCGGTGTGGATGCTCCGGCGGTTACACCTATGCGTTGATGGGGGTTTAACCTTAAGTACGGAGGAAGATCCACCGCACGTTCCACCAAATACGTTTGCTGGCAGTGGGCTTTGCAGGTCTGGTAAAGCTTCCGGGTGTTTGCACTGTTGCGTCCACCTATCACTACCATAGAGTCTACCTGTTTAGCAAGCGATACCGCTTCCTGCTGGCGTAAACCTGTGGCCGCACAGATGGTTTCCTTGATCACCACCCCGGGGAAGCGCTCTTTCAGACGATGGACCAGTTCTGTCCACTTTAGCGGGGGAAAGGTGGTCTGTGCTGCTACCAGCGCATTTGCAACGCTCTCAGGCAATGCGTCCACTTCTTCGGCAGTTGCCACCACGTACACCGGCCCTTTGCACCACCCTGCCGTGCCAACGACTTCAGGATGCCCGGCGTCGCCCACCAGAATGACGGGGTCGCCGCCCTTGCTGAAATCAGCCACAGCCTGGTGCAACCGTTTAACAAAAGGACAGGTACAGTCGATCACCTGCTGAGCATAAGCTTCCGCCTGCTGCTGCACCTGGGGTGATACGCCGTGGCTGCGGAGAATCAACAGTCCGCCTGCAGCTTCCCTGGGATCCTGTATCACCCGGATACCCTGTGCCGCCAGCGCCTCCACAACCAGGGGATTGTGGATCAACTCACCCAGCGTAAAACACGGGATTCCGCTTGTTTTGGCCACCTTGGCAGCACTAAGTGCTTGCTCGACAGCCTTGTTGACGCCCATGCAGAAGCCGGCGTGTTTTGCTACGATGACTTCCACTGAGCCTCACTTTCCTGCAATTAATAGACTTTCGACACAAAGTCTAATATTCCTGCCTGTCTGATAAGATTTTTAATTTCTTATCAGGCGCCAAGCTGCTGCTTTGCATGGTTGCGGGCATCGTACATGGTCTGCACAATCCGACGGGTCAACTCATCGCAGACATCCTTGCCCATGCCCAGCGGCAGCAGATCGCTGTAATCCAGCTCAGGCAGAAAGTAGATGTGTGTGCGCCTGAACAGGCGGAATTTTCCGTGGATATAGACCGGCATCACAGGCACCTTGTTGCGCAGTGCGATCAGGCTGACACCACTCTCCGTGCCCTCCATAAGCTGGTCTGCAGGGCGACGGGTGCCCTCCGGGAAGATGCCCAGCACCTGCCCGTTGCGCAGCACCTCATTGCAGGCGCGCATGGCAGCCATGTCCATTTGATGACGTGACACACTGATCATGTGCAGCTTGCGGAGGAAATAGGCGAATACCTTGTTCTTTCCCAACTCCCGCTTGCCCAGGAAACGGATCTCATACCGCTTGATGGGACAAGCTAAAAACACCGGATCCAGCATGCTGGAGTGGTTGCTGAGGAGGATATAGGGTGCCTGCCGGTTGGTGACACGCTCCTTGTTGTGAAACTTGAACGGATACAGCACCGGCAGCAATACCGCTGCCAGAATGCGTACCAGCGTATACCAGAATGTGCGCTCCGTTTTCTGCTGATTGCAGTCAGCCTGCATAAGCAGCCTCCACAATGCGCAGGATGGCCTGCACTGACTGATCAAAATCTAGGTCGCTGGTGTCCAGCAGCACCGCGTCGTCTGCCTGGCGAAGGGGATCCACCACCCGCTCGCTGTCCTGCCTGTCGCGCTGGCGCAGCTCGTCCAGAACAGCCTGATAGTCGGTTTTCTGGCCCTTGTCCAGTAGTTGCTGGTAGCGTCTTTGGGCCCTTTTCTCGGCAGAGGCGGTCAAAAAGATTTTGGCCCTGGCCATGGGCAGCACCACAGTGCCGATGTCCCGACCGTCCACAATCATGCTCTGTTGGGCAGCCAACTGCTGCTGACGTTCCACCAGATACTGACGCACACGCCTATACCTGGACACTGTGGAGGCGGCGCTGCCAATCTCCTGGCTGCGAATATCATCATCCACGGGCACGCCATTTAACAGGGTCTGCTGACGACCTTTCGCAAACTGCACATCAACATGCACGGCACCATCATCGCACAGCCGCGTCAGGCTGGCTTCGTCCTGCACATCCACACCTAATTTGAGGGCGCCCAGTGCCAGGGCGCGGTACATGGCCCCCGTATCCAAGTGAAGAATGTTCAACCTATGGGCCACAGCATCGGCCAGGCTGGACTTGCCGGCGCCCACCGGTCCATCCAGCGCGATCAGTACAGGTTGTTTCACCGTCGCTGCTCCCTCGTCACTTGGCCATGGACTGGGTCAGATCCCAGCCAGCCAGGATAGCCTGCTGATGGGCAACCGCATAGGGGCCGGTGGATTCCGCATCCGCCATATCCCGTGGGAAGTGGATGCAAATGTGACCTGTCAGGCCATTGTTTGGGTTATGATCCACCTCATGGCCGTGGCTGTGGGTGGAGGCCATGTAGACACGACCGTCAGAGAAAATCACCCACACGGGACGCGGATCCCAGTTGTTGTAGCCCAGCACACGCTCCATGGTTTGGGTGTCCTGTTTGGTCACCGGCTCGCCATCCGCATGGCGGCCTACGCTGAACACCTTTACGTTGTACTGGGTGCTGCTCATAAAGTCATAAATGATGACATTGGGCAGATCCTTGATGCGGGAGCGGATTTCCTTATACCAATCGGCATAACGCACCTCGCTGGCCCGGGGCGCAGTCACATTGCCTGTCTGCACGGGTGCGCTGGGCAGGGGGGCAGGGGTGGGCGTGGGCAGCAGAGCGGTGAGCCCAGTGGCGGAAATGGCAGCGGGGTCATTCAGCCTGGCCAGGGTCAGCTTGCCGGCAATGCCGTCTGCTGACAGGTTGTTCTTCATCTGGAAATCCTTCAGCGCCAGGAATGTCTTGGGCCCGAAGACCCCATCCGCAGCGCCTGCAAGGTATTTGAGATCGATCAAGTGCTGCTGCATCGATTTGACGGCGGGGCCGCTGTCGCCCACCCGCAGGGTGGCTATGGTGGCTGCGTTGTCCTCCTCTGCGCTGGCCGTGCTGCCCACCGCACGGTTGGCCACCGCAGTGTTTGCGTACAGGGCGGTCAGCGTGTTGGAACCCGCAATGCCGTCGGCAGCCAGGTTGTTTTTGCGCTGGAAGGCACTGACCGCGGCTGCGGTCTGGGTGCCAAAGATGCCGTCTGCCTTGCCGGTCAGATACTGCAGGGCAATCAGCCTGCTCTGCATGGAAAGCACCGCTTCACCGGTGGAGCCTATGCGCAGCAACTGCTGCAGCGACGGCTGAGAGGCTATGGTCATCAGCGGCACGTAGTCGTTAGTGGGCTGTTGTGCTGTTGCGGAAAGCGCGGTCGATGCATACATAGCCAACTGGGTTGGCAGATCGGCCGTGCCTGTGACCAGCAGGCCGTTCTTCTTCTGGAATTCCTTCACCGCGGCGATATCCTTGGCATTATATACGCCATCCGGCGTGATCTGGTAATAACCCAGGGACACCAGCCGCATCTGCAACCGGGTGACCGCCACGCCTCGGGTGCCCGAGCGCATGATGATCACGTTGTCCTCTGTCAGCGGCGTATAGTTGGGTTGCTGGGGGTCATTGTTGTCGCTGAGCCCCTTGCCCATGGCCGTGTTGATGGCCAGCATGGTAAAGCTGTCGATTTTGCCCGACTGCTTGATGCTGTGCGCCTTCTGAAAGGCTTTGACGGCATTGACTGTCTTGGCGGAATAGATGCCGGAGATTTCGCCATCATAGTGGCCCAACTGCTTCAGGGCGTTCTGCAGCTCCGCCACAGCATCCCCCGTGTCACCTGACTGCATGGGGTAGCCGGGGATGGGCGGCAGCACCTTCAGGGCTACTTTGCGGCCGCCGGCATTGACCGGCTTGCCCTCGTACAGCAGCTTCTGCAGCTCCGGCAATGCGATGCCCGTGGGGCGCAGGCCGTTGGCTTCCTGGAATGCCTTCAGCGCGGTCAGCGTGGTGGTGCCAAAGGTACCGTCAATGCTGCCCTTTAGGAAGCCGAGTTCGGTCAGCGCCTGCTGCAGTGCCCGCACTTTGTAGCCGGATGCGCCCACACCCAGGGCTTCATAGTTCTGGCGGGCTGTGGAATCGATGGGCAACACCTTGCCCTCCAGGTATTGCTCGGGGATCTCCACATAGTCGCTCATGACAAAACCGGTGTAGGTTTTGTAGGCTATCTTTAGAAAATCACCACTGGTGGATTGCACGGTAATGGTAGCTCCCCGAGGCACGGTCAGAATACGCGCCGAGTTGGTGGAGGCGCGCTTGCGCAGGTTCACCCCCGCGTTAGTGGTGGTCTGGTAGGGGTAGGTGGCGGGGGTATCGGCGGCCGTATCGGTGAATACCGGAGAGTGAGTGGGGCCGGCCTGGGGGACTGCGGTTGGCGATGCCACAGGGGCCGCTTTCTGGGCCAGGGCATTGTCTATGCTTGTCTGGGTCAGCGGACCCACCTTGCCGTCCGCCTTCAGCTTATGCGCCGTCTGGAAGGCGCGCACGGCCTTCTCGGTGCCGGTGCCGTACACACCGTCCACAGATCCTGCCAGATAGCCCAGATCCTTCAGTTGTTGCTGCATTACGCTGACTGCTGCCCCCCGGTCACCCGGGCGCAGAGTCTGGCCAGTGACCACGGGCTTGTTTTTTACCTGGATTGCCCGGCCGGCAGTGTTCAGCGGTTTTCCTTCATACAGCCGCTGTTGGGTCACGGCATCCGCTATGCCGTTCTTGGGCAGCTTGTTTTTTGCCTGCATGGCCTCCACTGCCTGGGCGGTGCCGGTACCAAACTTGCCGTCGATGCTGCCCTTGTAGTAGTTCAGCTCTTTCAGCGCGCGTTGCAGGATGGTGACCATTTCGCCGCTGCTGCCTTTGGAGAGCGGCGGATACTTGGCGGTCAGCGCGCTGTCAGCCGGCTTGGGTGTGGCTGCAATGGCATCTGCAGCCAGAGGGCTGCGGCTGATCTGGCTGATCGGCACATAGCCCTGATAGCCGGCGTACTCCACGATGTAGTAGCTGCCATCCGCGCCGTTGACTGCCAGAGCATCTCCCTGGGGAATGGTCAACAAAAAAGCGCCGTCAGCAGACGGTTGGTGGCGCAGCGTCAAGCTTTCGGCGGCGTAGCCGATAAAGGGGAAGCTCTCAGTCCCCAGCGCCGTCAAAGAGCTTATCATCATCAGGGCGCACAAAAAGAGGACGAAGGGTCGCTTCCATCGGAATGATTTCATGTTCAACCTCCGTAGCTTGCATACTATAAATTATTCTATGCTGAAAACCCAGATATGTCAAGGAAATCTTGCGTTTTCGTAACAGATTCTTCGCAATTTTCGTAACAACTGGGATGGTGTATGCTACTTTCGAAAAAACTGCTGCCCGGGGCTGATTTGCGCCGGGACAGCAGGGAACATCCAGGGGAATCCACAGCTCTGCAATGATCAGGGGCGTTCAGCATCCCGGGTGATACGCAGAAAGTAGGGCATATCCTCCAGGGGCTGGCCAAACACATCCTTGCCATCCTGCAGGTCACGGCGGATTAGCAGGGTGTCGTTGCCTTCGCTGGCGATGTCGAAGCTGCCCACCTGCAGCACAGGCCGTGAGGCGCGCAGCGTAAGGCACTCACGGAAGAAGGCTTGCAGTTCGCCGTCCTCCTGTCCCCAGGGGAAGGTGCCCCGGCTGAAGGGATCGGTGGCCCCCTCCATGCCGGCCTCATCCCCATAGTAGATAGCGGGCATGCCAGGCAGGGCAATGATCAACTGCAGCATTTTCTTCAACCGCTCTTTGGCCAACTGCCGCATCGCGGGGGACAGCCTGTGCTTGCCCCTGTCCTGGCGGGGAACATTCAGGTACTCCTGCTTTACCAGTACGTTGAGGATGCGGGCGCGGTCGTGGCTGCCCAGCAGGTTCATGGTGGAATAGAAAAACTTAGGCGGATAGTTCTCCTGCAGCGAGCGAATAACACGCACTACTTGGGGAGCGTCGGTTTCCCCGGTCAAAAACCGGATCAGAATTTCCCGAAGCGGATAGTTCATCACGCTGTCCAGCGAATCACCCAGGCAGTAGTTGCGCATCACGCCGTAGGAGATTTTGTTGCTGGCGTCCTCCCAGACCTCGCCCAGAAGCACCGATTGACTGTCCTGGGTCTTGACGGCCTTGCGCAGCTCGCGCAGAAAGTCCATGGGCAGTTCATCGGCCACATCCAGCCGCCAGCCGGAGGCGCCATGATGGATCCAATGACGGGCAATGCCCTTGGGGCCCAGGATAAACTCGCGATAACTGGGACAATCCTTGTTGACCTCGGGCAAGGTAGGGAAGTTCCACCAGCAGGCATAGCGATCGGGGAAACGCATAAACCGGTACCAGGGGTAATACTTGCTCTCCCGGCTCTGATAGGCTCCCTTGCCGGGGTAGCGGCCATAGCGGTTGAAGTACAGGCTGTCTTCGCCTGTATGGCTGAACACGCCATCCAGCAGTACACGGATGCCCAGTTCCCTGGCACGCCGGCACAGGGACTCGAAGTCCTCCATGGTGCCCAACAGGGGATCCACCTGCAGGTAGTCGCCCGTATCATAACGATGGTTGGAACGGGCACGGAAAATGGGGTTTAGGTACAGCACGCTGATGCCCATCTCCCGCAGGTAGGGAAGCTTCTGCTCAATGCCC
>JAAZBR010000210.1 GCA_012513735.1 Clostridiales bacterium
AAAACCAAAGCTGTACGCATTTACGGTAAACAGGATCTGCGCCTGGAGGAGTTTGACCTGTCTCCTGTAGGTGATAACGACGTGCTGTGCGAAGTGATCACCGACAGCCTGTGCATGAGCAGCTACAAGGCCGCTCAATTGGGGCCGGAGCATCCCCGTGTGCCCACCGACATCGCCACCAACCCCACCATCATTGGCCACGAATTCTGCGGCCGCATTGTGGAGGTGGGCAAAAACTGGCAGCATAAGTTTAAGCCCGGCCAGGGCTTTGTCATCCAGCCCGCCCACTCCTATGAGGGGCAGATGGAGGCCCCTGGCTATTCCTACACCGAGTGCGGCGGCAACGCCACCTACGTGAAGATCCCGTGGGAAACCCTGGTGATGGACTGTCTGATCCCCTACGATTCCGATGTGTACTTCATGGGTGCACTGGCTGAGCCGCTGAGCTGCGTCATCGCCACCTTCCACGCCATGTACCACACCCAGGACGGCGTGTACGAGCACAACATGGGCATTGTGGAGGGCGGCAACATGGCGCTGCTGGCCAGCGTGGGCCCCATGGGTCTGTGTGCCATTGACTACGCTTTACACTGCGACCGCAAGCCCGGCCGCCTGGTGGTCACCGATATCGACGAGGCCCGGCTGAAGCGCGCTGCCAGCATCTACACGGTGGAGCATGCCAAGGAGCTGGGCATTGAGCTGCATTACGTCAACACCAAGGACATCGAGGATCCTGTCAAGTACCTGCGCGACCTCACTGGCGGGCATGGTTACGACGACGTGATCTGCTTTGCCCCCGTTCGTTCGGTGGTGGAGCAGGGCGATGCGATCCTGGCGGTGGACGGCTGCTTCAACTTCTTTGCAGGCCCCGCTGACAAGCAGTTTTCTGCCATGTTCAATTTCTACAACGTGCACTACGAACGCACCCATGTCACCGCCACCTCTCACGGCAACCTGGATGACATGCGGGAAGCTATCGTAATGATGAACCAGGGTAAGCTGAACCCCGCCGCGCTGATCACCCACATCGGCGGCCTGGACTGTGTGGTGGATACTACCCTCAACCTGCCCAAGATTCCCGGCGGCAAGAAGCTGATCTATACCCACCTCAGCATGCCGCTGATCGCCTTGGACGAGTTTGAAGAGAAGGGCAAGACCGATCCCCTGTTTGCCGAGCTGGATAAGCTGGTTAAGGCTAACAACGGCCTTTGGAATGCCGAGGCCGAGAAGCTGCTGAAGCACGCAAAGCACATCGACTGATTTTATGCGCCTTCCTGCTCGTGAGAGCAGGAAGGCGCATGTAAGCGAATAACATCACATAAGGAGGACAGGTATATGGCAAGCCCCGTTGTCCTGCCAAGGCAGGGACAGTCAGTAGAAAGCTGCATCATCACCCAGTGGTTCAAGACGGTTGGCGACACGGTTGCGGAGGGGGATGTTCTTTTCTCCTACGAGACCGATAAGGCCAGCTTTGAGGAGACGGCCAAGGAAAGCGGCACGCTGCTGGCGATCTTCTTTCAGGAGGACGATGACGTCCCCGTGCTGACCAACGTGGCTGTCATTGGCCAGCCTGGCGAGGATCCTTCATCCTTTGCGCCGGAGGGCGCCGGCGGCGCGCCCGCCGCAGTTCCTGCGGAGGAAGCGGCTCCCGCGGTTGCACCCGCGCCCGTTGTGGAAGAAGCCCCGAAGCCGGCCCAGGCCGTGCAGGGTGTTTCGCCCCGGGCCCGCGCCACGGCGGCGCGCCTGGGCATCGACCTGGCAGCCGCTGTGCCCACCGGCCCCAATGGCCGCGTGATTGAGCGCGATGTGTTTGCCGCCCGGGATGCCCAGCCTGCAGCCCAGCCCGCAATCGCAGAGGCGGCTCCTGCCGCTGCGGTAGCTCCCGCTGCGCCTGGCGTGCGAACCTACACCGACACTAAGCTTTCCAACATTCGCCGCGTGATCGCCAAGACCATGCACGAAAGCCTCAGCAGCATGGCACAGCTCACCCATAACAGCAGCTTTGATGCCACCCAGCTGCTGGCGCTGCGCGCCAAGTTCAAGGCCGCGCCTGAAGAGTTGGGGCTCAACAAGATCACCATCAACGATCTGATTCTGTTTGCTGTCAGCCGCACGCTGATGCGCCACCCGGACCTCAACGCCCACTTCCTGGGCGACAAGATCCGCCATTATGATCACGTGCACCTGGGTGTGGCGGTGGATACACCCCGTGGCCTGCTGGTGCCCTCACTGTATGATGCGGACACCAAGAGCCTGCTGGACATCTCCAACGCCAGCAAGGAGCTGATCAGCGCCGCCCAGTCCGGCTCCATCAACCCGGACCTGCTGACGGAGGGCACCTTCACGGTCAGCAACCTGGGCACCTACGGCATTGAGAGCTTTACGCCCATTATCAACCCGCCCCAGGTGGCCATTCTGGGCGTCGACTGCACCACCGAGCGCGTGCGCACCGTGAACGGGCAGATCACCACTTACCAGGCCATGGGCCTGTCGCTGACGTACGACCACCGTGCGGTGGACGGTGCGCCGGCCAGCCGTTTCCTGAAGGATCTGGTGACTGCGCTCGAGAATATCGGCGTTCTGCTGGCGAACTGA
The DNA here is from genome assembly GCA_012513735.1 of Clostridiales bacterium. Taxonomy (GTDB): domain Bacteria; phylum Bacillota; class Clostridia; order Christensenellales; family Aristaeellaceae; genus UBA1038. The sequence goes on from JAAZBR010000210.1 coordinate 2,596, forward strand.
GAAGGGGGAATGCACCATGGTATATGATTTAGTGATTCTGGGCGGCGGCCCGGCCGGCTATCTGGCTGCCGAGCGTGCCGGCCACGCCGGGTTGCAGGTTGCCCTGGTGGAGGAGCGGGAGTTGGGGGGCGTGTGCCTCAACGAAGGCTGCATCCCCACCAAAACCCTGCTGTACAGCGCCAAGCTGTATGACGGCGTAAAGAATGGCGACAAATATGGTGTCAGCAGCGAGAAGCTGGCCATTGACCATGCTGCCGTCATCAAGCGCAAGGCCAAGGTAGTTAAGTCATTGGTGGGCGGCGTCAAGGCCCAGATGAAGGCCAACAAGGTGGCTGTGTTCAGCGCCCGCGGCGTTATCACCGGCAAGAGCGCCGAGGGCTACACCGTGCAGGCCGGCGGCGAAACGCTGACCGGCAAGCGGCTGCTGATTGCCACCGGCTCTTCGCCGGCCGTGCCGCCCATTCCCGGCCTGAAGGAAGGTCTGGAAAGCGGCTTCGTGCTCACCAACCGTGAGATTTTAGAGCTGATCGAACAACCCGGGCGCCTTTGCGTCATTGGGGGTGGGGTCATTGGCCTGGAACTGGCCAGCTACTTCTGCTCCATCGGCACCAAGGTCATCGTGGTGGAGATGCTGGATCATATCGCCGGCGAAAACGACCAGGATCTGGTCAAGATTTTGAAGGCCGATCTGGAGAAGCGGGGTGTGGAGTTCCACCTGAGCGCCCGGGTGACCGCCGTTGAAAAGAATGCCGTGGCCTACGAGCAGGATGGCCAGAACAAGCGGGTGGAGGCCGATAAGGTGCTGCTGTCCATCGGTCGCCGCGCCAACACCAAAGACATCGGGCTGGAGAGCATTGGCGTCTATGTGGAGCGGGGGGCTGTGGTCACCGATGACCACATGCGCACCAACCAGCCTGATGTATACGCCGCAGGCGATGTCAACGGCTACAGCATGCTGGCCCACACCGCCTACCGGGAGGCCGAGGTAGCTGTCAACAACATCCTGGGCAAGAAGGACCTGATGCGCTACAATGCCATCCCGGGCGTGTTGTACACCAACCCGGAGCTGGCCTCTGTGGGCGAAACCGAGGCCACTGCCGCCAAGAAGGGGCTCCCCTTCAAAACCGTCCAGTTGCCCATGCAATATTCCGGCCGCTACCAGGCTGAAAATGAGGGCGGCCGCGGCATCATGAAGTTGATCGTCAACACCGATACCCAGCAGGTGCTGGGCTGCCAGGTGCTGAGCAACTACTCCAGCGAGTTCATTATCGCCGTCGGCTCCTATATCGAGCTGGGGCTGACGCTGGATGTCATCAAGAAGATTGTCTTCGCGCACCCCACCGTCAGCGAGATCATTCGCGAAGCGGTATTCCAATACGAATAGTCACAAGGAGAAGATGGAGTCATGAGCAAGCAACTGTATGTCAACCCCAAGGAAGCCCGCGCCCCCGGCAAACTGACCACGCCGGATATCCCGGTCAACGTCTACCAGAAGACCGTCAAGGATGAGCTCAAAAACTATACCAAGCAGGAGTTCCTGAACATATACCGCGACATGTGTTATATTCGTGAGTTTGAGACCATGCTCAACCTCATCAAAACCCAGGGCGAGTATCAGGAAGTGCCCTACAACCACCCCGGTCCCGCCCATCTGGGCATTGGCCAGGAGGCTGCCTATGTGGGCGCCGCCTATGAGCTGACCCTGGATGACTATACCTTCGGTTCCCACCGCAGCCATGGTGAGATTTTGGCCAAGGGCCTGCGCAGCATCGAGATCCTGGACGACAAGAAGCTGATGGACATCATGGAAGGCTTCTTTGGCGGCAAGACCCTGAAGGTGGTATACAACGAGAAGCTGTCCGCCAAGGAAAACGGCATCAACTTCCTGCTGTACGGCATGATGTGCGAGACCTTTGCCCGGGAGAACGGCTTCAACAAGGGCCTGGGCGGCTCCATGCACGCCTTCTTTACACCCTTTGGCATCTATCCCAACAATGCTATCGTGGGCGGCTCGGGCAGCATTGCCCCCGGCGCCGCGCTGTACAAGCTGAGCAACAAAAAGCCCGGCGTAGTCGTGTGCAACATCGGCGACGGCTCCATGTCCTGCGGCCCCGTTTGGGAGGGGCTGATGATGGCCACCATGGCCCAGGTCCGTACCCTGTGGGGTGAAGACGGCGGCGCCATGCCCATCATTTTCAACATCAACGACAACTTCTGCGGCATGGGTGGCCAGCCCGTGGGCGAGACCATGGGCATGGATATGATTGCCCGCATTGCCGCCGGCATCTCCCCCAATGTGCTGCATGCTGAGCGCGTGGACGGTTACAACCCCCTGGCGGTCATTGATGCCTATCGCCGCAAGCTGCCCGTTGCCAAGAAGGATGGCCCGGTCTTCCTGGATCTGGTCACCTACCGCATCAGCGGCCACAGCCCGTCTGACTCCAGCAGCTACCGCACCAAGGAAGAGATTGCCGACTGGGAAGAGGAAGACAGCATCAAGGCCTTTGGCAAGCAGCTGGTGGAAGCCGGCGCTGTCAAACAGAAAGAGCTGGATGCCATCTGGCAGAAGGTGCGGGAGGACATGATCCGCAACATGAAGCTGGCCATTGACGACGAGGTTAGCCCCCATATTCCGCTGATGACCAGCGATCCGGATTATGTGGCCAACCTGATGTTCTCCAACGGCAAGGTTCGCTCCTTTGATGAGAGCCGCAAGCCTGACGTGCTGCTGCCCTATGAGGAGTGCCCCCGCGTGCAGCAACTGGCCAAGAAGGAGCGCTATGGCCTGGATGCCAGCGGCAAGCCCGTGCCCAAAAACCGTGTCTACCAGATGCGTGATGCCATTGCGGAGCCTATCATCAACAAGTACTATGAAGATCCCACCCTCATCAGCTTTGGTGAGGACGTGCGCGACTGGGGCGGCGCCTTCGCCGTCTACCGCGGCATGACCGAGGCCATTCCCTACCACCGCCTGTTCAACGCCCCCATCGCCGAAGCCGGCATTGTGGGCGCAGCCGTGGGCTATGCCATGGCGGGCGGCCGCGTGGTGGCCGAGCTGATGTACTGCGACTTCCTGGGCCGCGCAGGCGATGAGGTGTTCAACCAGCTCAGCAAGTGGCAGTCCATGAGCGCCGGCATGCTGAAGATGCCTGTGGTGCTGCGCCTGTCCGTGGGCAGCAAGTACGGCGCCCAGCACTCCCAGGACCGGTCGGCCCTGGTAGCCCACATCCCGGGCCTGAAGGTGGTCTTCCCGGCCACCCCCTACGACGCCAAGGGCTTGATGCAAAGCGCCCTCAACGGCACCGATCCGGTGATCTTCCTGGAGAGCCAGCGCATCTATGATGTGGCAGAAACCTTCCATCAGGGCGGTGTGCCGGCCGAAGAGTACGAAATCCCCTTTGGCGAGCCCGATGTCAAGATCGCCGGCAGTGATTTGACCATCCTGTCCATCGGCGCCACCCTGTACCGGGTGCTGCCCGCCGTGACGGAGCTCAAGGAGAAGCACGGCCTGTCTGCTGAGGTGATCGACGCCCGCAGCATCGTTCCCTTTGACTACACCAAGGTGATCGAGTCCGTCAAGAAGACCGGCCGCATCATCATCACCGGCGACGCCTGCGAGCGCAACAGCGTCATGCGTCACATGGCCTCCACCATCACGGAGCTGGCCTTTGATTACCTGGATGCGCCGCCTGTGGTGGTGGGCGCCCGGAACTGGATCACCCCCGCCCATGAGATGGAAAGCGCCTTCTTCCCGCAGCCAAGCTGGATTCTGGATGCGGTGCACGAGCGCCTGCTGCCCCTGAAGGGCTACACCACCAGCCGCAACTTCACCGAGCTGGAGCAGATCCGCGACAACAAGCGCGGCGTGTAATTTCACTTAACAACTAATAAAAAGGTAAGGGACGGCGTTGAAGAGGCGCCGTCCCTGCCTTCTTCATGATATAGAGCAGGCTGCCTGGATTCCTACGGAAAAAATCAGGCAATGCCCATAAATACAGCGCAGTGCGGTGACCGCGGCCTTGTCCATGTGCTATACTTGAGCCGCCCGCCCTTGTGAAGGCGGATGCAGAAAGCATATGCAGGGGAATGAACATGAAGAACAGACTTTTCGACACCTCCACCACCGACCCGGCTCTGAACCTGGCTGTGGAGGAAACCCTCCTGCTGGATGGTGCGGCGGGCCCGGCGCTGTTCCTGTGGCAGAACGCACATACGGTGGTGATCGGGCGCGGCCAGAACGCCTGGAAGGAATGCCGCAGCCAGTTGCTGGAGGAGGAGGGCGGCACGCTGGTGCGCCGCACAACCGGCGGCGGTGCCGTATACCACGACCTGGGCAACCTGAACTTTAGCTTCGTCATGCCCAGAAAACAGTATGATGTGGCGCGGCAGCTCAATGTGATCAGGCGGGCGGCGGCCTCCTTTGGTATCCAGACGGAAGCCTCCGGTCGCAATGATATTATGATCTCGGGAAGCGGCGCCAAGTTTTCCGGCAATGCCTTCCGGCTGACCCAGGAGGCGGCGCTGCATCATGGCACCATTCTGTTTGATGTGGATATGCAAAAGCTGGGACGCTACCTGGCGCCTTCCCCCGAGAAGCTGAAAGCCAAGGGAGTGGAGAGCATGCGCTCTCGGGTGGGCAATTTGAAGGAACTGGCCCCCCACATGACCATCCCTACGCTGAAGGAGGCCCTGTGGGCTGCTTACCGGGAGGAATACGGCCCGGCCGAGACGCTCAACTGGCAGGAAACCCTGGACCAGCAGCAGATTGCAGCGTTGGAGGCCCGCAACCGCAGCTGGGACTGGGTGTATGGCCGTACCCCCCGCTTTGACATCACGCTGTACAATCGCTTTGACTGGGGCCAGGTGGAGATGCTGCTCAGCCTGAAACAGGCCCATGTGGAGGAGGCCCAGGTCTATTCTGATGCCAACGACCCCGAGCTGGCAGCCCGGCTGGAGCGGGCGCTGACCGGCACGGCCTTTACGCCCCAGGCCCTCAGCAGCCGGCTGGCGGAGGCTGTGGACCCTGAAGACAGGGAAGTAGGGCAGTGGCTGGCCGGTCAGCAGTTTTAGGCACTTCTTTCCGGAACAACAGAACGATCAAAGGCATTGAATCCCTTCCCACACTACATCGCCCGAATAATAGGGCATAAAGGAGCAACCATGCTGATACTTTCCTGCAACGTGGGCAGCACATCCTTTAAGTACCGCCTCTATGACCTGTCCCGGGAGGAGCGTGAGCTGGCCCAGGGTCAGTTTGAGGGGGTGGCCCGGACCGAGGGCAACAGCCGCCATCAGGCGCCCGGGGGGTACCAGCAGGTCAGCGATGTGCCGGCCGACAGCTATGCCGCCGCCATTGATGAGTCCCTTGGCTTTTTGCGGCAGTCCGGTGCTTTGCCAGCGGGCAGCCTGCCCGACGCCGTGGCCTTCAAAACGGTAGCTGCCCTTGGGTATACCGGCGTACAGGCCCTGACCGAGGACGTGCTTGCGGCCATGGAGGGTTTAAACACCCTGCTGCCGGCACATAACCCGCCCTATGTGGCCGCCATCCGTCAGTTTGCCCGGATGATGCCCTCAGTTCCCCTGATTGGCAGCTTTGAGACAGGCTTTTTCAGCGATATGCAGCCCGCCGTCTACAGCTATCCACTGCCCGCGGAGCTTGCCGGCAAGGGCATTCGGCGAAATGGCGCCCACGGCGCCTCCCACGAATATGTGGCGGGCTGGGTCGCGCAGCGGGAGGGCAGAGAAGACCTGCGCATCGTGTCCTGCCACCTGGGAGGCTCCTCCTCCATGGCGGCCATTGTGGGCGGCCGCGGGGTGGATACCACCATCGGCATGTCCATGCAGACGGGGCTGCCCCACAACAACCGCGCTGGGGACATCGACCCCTATCTGACCTTATATTTCATGGAAACCTTGGGCTACAGCGCCGAGCGGGTGAAGCAGCTCTACACCAAAGAAAGCGGCCTGCTAGGGCTTTCAGGCGGCCTGTCCGCCGATCTGCGGCAGATCCAGCAGGCGGCGGATGCCGGCAACGTCCAGGCCCGCATTGCCATAGAGGCCTTCAGCTATCAGATCAGGAAGCAGATCGGCGCCTTTGCCGCCGCCATGGGCGGGCTGGATGTGGTGGCCTTTACGGGTGGCATCGGTCAGCATAGCGTCAGCGTGCGCGCAGGGGCCCTTACGGGATTGGATTTTCTGGGCATCCTGCTGGACGCAGAGCGCAATGCCCAGCCCCCTGAGGATGGCCTGATCAGCACCCCCAAAAGCCCCGTGCGGGTGTACACATTGGCCACCAATGAGGAGATCATCATCGCCCGCAAGGCGAAGGCATATCTGGAAGGTTAGGTCCCTAAGCTTTTGCTATATGGGTATGAGCGCATATTAAAAAGCACACAGCCTGGTTCGCTGTATGCTTTTTCGGTGTTCGCAATTACAGGTACCCTCGCTCCTTCAGCCAGTCCACCGATTGCTCCAGCGCCTCCACGGTTTTGATTTCCACTACCACCGTGCAGTTCTGTTGGGTGGCCCCTGCCAGCCGATCCGCAATATCCACCTGACCAGTGCCCAGAGGCTGATGATCGATTCCGTTTTTCACATCGTGCAGGTGCATATGCCGCAGTTTGTGGACGTGGGCGCGCTGAAAGCCTTCATCGTCCTCTTTGGCCAGGGTGGAATGGCCCACATCCCAGGTCAGGCAGAAGGCGGGGCTTTCAAGCAGCAGGTCAATGGCCTCCCGTTGAAAGGGCAGCCACCCGCCCGTGTTTTCTATGCTGATCAGAGGACCGTCATCCCCCGCCATTTGCTCTGCTCTGGTACGCAGGTCCAGCACCCGCTGGTGAAAGGCCTGGCGGTAGCTGTCAAAGAGGTAGATCTTCTTCTCCGGCAGCGTCACCCACACCCCGCGCTCGAAATGGATGTTGATCAGCCGCACGCCCAGCGCGGGGGACAGGGCCATGGCGTCCTTCAGCAACTGCCAGTAGGCATCGGCGATCTGCCTGTCAAAGTCGAACAGGGCGGCGTTTTCATCGAAATGCAGCGTCAGAAACAGCCCGCTGTCGGTTGCCTCCCGCATCAGGCGGCGCATGTTCCCAAGCGCCTGCCGCCCATAGAGGGGAAAACTCATGTTGAACTCAACGAAATGAAGACCCAGCCTGCGGCAGAGGTCCACTGTCTGACGGGGGCCTTCCAGCTCCACCAGGCTGGGCATGCCGAAACGCAAGGCGTGTTTCATTTTGATTTCTTTGGTACCTTCTGCGTGCTTACCCCAATGCCGATCACATCGGGCTGGGCGCGCGTTTTGGTGTAGCCGTTGTAGGTGCCAGGATCCATGACCGTCTTTCCCATGAACACCATGGCGGCCGTCTGTCCGCCATCCAGCGTGAAGGCATCGGTGCAGCCCTCCTCCAGCAGGCGGTCGGCCACAAAGCTCAATCCGGCGCCCACGCTGCGCTTGTTGCGTCCCTCCACCATGATACCCTTGAAATGGCCGGGGCCCACCACGCCAATGGCGCTGCGGGGCTCAAAGGACTTGTAGTAACCGCCCTCCAGGCGATCATCCTTTACGCCGTCCCTGATCAGAATGGGGCCGAAGCTGAACACATCCAGGGCGCCCTTCTTCAGGTACTGGGCCCCTGTCAGCTCGCCCGGGTTGTGGATTTCCACATGCCCGTCGGCATACAGGCTCAGCTCATCCAGGGGGGTGGTATTGGTGTTGCGGCTGCGATAGGTTTGTTCGCGGACGATCTTGCCGTTGCGGATGATAATGCCCGGGTACTTCTTCTTGCTGACCCGCCAGGTGAACAGGTCGCCATTCTGGGCGTACACCAGGTTGTGCTGCTTGGCGATGTTCTCCGGCTTGTCGGTGCCCCGCT
>JAAZBR010000211.1 GCA_012513735.1 Clostridiales bacterium
GACCGGGATTGAAATAATACATTTTGCCCGCGTTCTTAAACCGAACGCCTACGACCATTGACATTGATGAATCTCCTTCGTGATAGTAAACAGCAGCCTGTCAGCGATTGCCTGCCAGGATACATTGCTGAATCGATAGCGGTGTGCCTGATGAATCTCCTCCAGCACAACCCGCAGGGCGCCCGGTGAAGCACCCTGCCACCCTGTTTTGCAGTAGACATGACCGCCTGAAAAAGCGCTTTGAATGGCGACATGGGCTTCCTGTTCCAGCAGATCCAGCAGAGGCCCTGCACTGTCGCGGGCATCCTTCAGCAGCATGGATGCAGGCGGGATATCTGATAACGTCCTGACCGAAAAGAAGGTACGGGCAGCCAAGTCCTGCAAAGCATCCGCTTTTTTGTTCTGTGCGACTGCCAGCGCCGCACCGGGCAGGCCGGGCGCATTTTTAGCCAGCTCCCTGGCTTCATCCGCAGTATACCCCCGCCGCTCCAGCAAAGCCTGCATGCGCTCAGCCGGCCATGCGAACAAGCGCAGAACCCTGCACCGGGAAAGGACAGTGGAAAGCACAGCCTGTTCATTCTTGGTGGTTAGGATAAAGGAGTCGGTGCGTTCCGGCTCTTCCAGGGATTTCAACAGCGCGTTTTGCGCTGCGGGCGTCATGGTATCAACTTCCAGAATGATGATAGTCCGCGGGCCCTTCTCCAGCGGGGTAAGGGACAAGGTATCCAGCAGCCTGCGGGTTTGCTCAATCTTGAGGCTGGTGTCCTTTCCCTGGCGTTCCACCACGAGCAGGTTGCCGTGGGATCCGCTGATTGCCCGCTTGCAGGCCGCACACTCACCACATGGCTTATCAGAAGCTGTGCATAGCAGGCTGCGGGCCAAATGGTGCGCAATGTCGGACTTCAACAGGCCGGCCACACCGGAAATTATCAGGGCATGGGGAGCTCTGCCCTGGGCATAATCAATCAACAGCTCGTCTAACGCCAAGCTGATGCCTTGATAGTCTGCTGTTTCAGGCACAAGAGGCTGCTGCTGCGGCATGGTTCAGGTAACGATCAGCCTACAGTTTGACAAACTGATCCACAGTGAGCACGAAAACGGTTGCTCCGCCCACCGTCACCTCAATGGGATAGGGAGCGTACATGCCGGTTGCGCCACCCATGGTGACGGGGGAGGTGGCAATCTGCTTGCGGCTTTTGCATACTTTCTTGATGATGTCCATACAGGTATCAAACCGCTCGTTGTCAACGCCCACCAGCAGGGTGGTGTTGCCGGCGCGCAAAAAGCCGCCAGTGGTCGCCAGTTTGGTGACGCTGAAGCCTTCGTTCATCAGTTCGCTGATCAGGTGAGAAGCATCCTCATCCTGCACAATCGCAACGATCAGTTTCATTCCGTACCTCCTTATGCGACCATAAGGCCGCCTGGTCTTCTACAAATTATACAGGAAAGGGCATTCAAACACAACTTTACGCTGTAATAGCAATCCGGAGAAACGCAGGTGTGAAATGCAGGAGTACCATTCATGCTGGTCATGGGGGTGGAGATGGTGTAGCAAATGAAGAGAAAGAACCGAATCATTCAGAATGATGTTTCAGCGGAAATGCTTTGTTTTCTGTATTGCTTCGTTTTCTGATTTTCTGGCAATCCCACACACGAGCACATAGACACCGGCGACAAACTCAAAAGGCGCATAAGGCACCATAATGCCGAAGGGGACAACCACACCATGGGCTTTCAGC
>JAAZBR010000212.1 GCA_012513735.1 Clostridiales bacterium
AAATCATAGAAAGGGATCATCCTTGACAGGAGTCTAAGTAAACAAACAAAGGGGGAGAAAAACCATGCCCATCACAACATACGTTATCGTGTTTGGTGTTGTAGTAGTTGTCCTGCTGCTTAAGATGTATTTAGTGGACAAGCCTGCGCAGAAAAAAAGCCTTGCGAAGCTTGCCGGTGTCCCCAAAGAGGAGCTGAGCTACATCTTTATGGGAAAGCATACCTCGATCCGCAGTGTAGATGGCGAAGCCCCGGCCATTGATCCCAGCAAGAAAAAGGATGGTCAAGTATGCGTAGTAGTCAGGGCCGGCATGCGTCAACTGAATGTTGGTTTTTATAAGGCAGCCGTTGTTGGCCCCAATAAATACAATAATAGCAGCTTAAGCTACAACTTTGAACCCGGAAGGAGCTATCGCCTGTATATTGTGATGCCCGACAGAAAAAGTGTGGATTACAGGATTTCCCTGATTCCCAATGCTTAGGAGAACAAGCCATGAAAAACATAATGAAAAAACTGTCGCTGGTTCTGCTGATTGCTGCCCTGTTGTTTGTGCTGGCCGGCTGTCAGGGCAAGCAGGAGACTTTGGACAATTCCACGCCCAGGGGCGCTGTGGAGCTGTTTGTATACTGCCTTGCTGAGGAGCCTGACATTAACACGGCCTATGCAGTCTGCGAGATGTGGCATGATATGTCGGATTCGCAGGTCAAGTCGCGCTTCAATGTATACAGCATGTATTTCTATGTGCTGCAGAACATCTCCATTGGCAGAGCCCAGATAAGTGGCGACACTGCCAAGGTGGAAGTAACCGCCAAGGATGAGGGCAAGCCCATTACGTTCAGATTTGATCTGCGCAAACGCGGCGATAACTGGATAATCACCTACATCGAATCATCCCACTTGAGCAATCTGCGCTTCTAAAGCCTGATGCTGAACGAATAAATAAACACACTGATGAGTCGCGAGATTAATGGCTCCGCTAAGCCGAAAGAACGAGGCGTAGCCGTAGCCTACGCCGAGTAAATGAGGGGACGAAACCTGCCGCCTGCTGTGCGGGAGGAAGGCAGGCGGAGGAGTCAAGCGAAACGAGCCATGCAAGTGAGCGTCTGCGAATACAGCAGGGCGACGTTTGAGCTTGCGGATGGTGCCGCAAAAGATCCGACCCATCGAAGCATTTATGATTGGGTTCAGTATGAGACCATGGTATTTGAAAGCACGCCGATCTGGCTGGATTCCACGGTTACCACATCGCCGACTTTCAGCCAGTTCTGCTCAAGGGGAGGCTTGCGACCCATGATCACGCCCTCCGGCGTGCCGGTGAAGATGAGATCGCCCGGCTGCAGATGAAAGAACTGGGAGGCATCGGCGATCAGGTTGTCCACATCAAACAGCATGTCCTGGGCCCTGCCGTGCTGGCGCAGCTCTCCGTTGATGCGGCCTGAGATGTCCAGCGCCGCCTCATCAATGTCCTCCTTGGGCACAAGCACCGGGCCCAGGGGGCCGAAGCCCGGCAGCGCCTTGCCGATCAGCCACTGGCTGCTGCGAAACTGCAAATCCCGGGCGGACAGGTCGTTGCCCAGAGTATAGCCGTACAGATGCGCATGGGCATCCTGCTTTTTGATGTTCCACCCTGCCCTGCCGATCACCGCTACCAGCTCGGCCTCCGCATCATGCTGCCTGGCCACGGGGCAAAGCGGCACCTGCTGCCTGTGCCCCACTAAAGAGGAGGCAAACTTGTTGAACCACACCGGCGCTGCGGGCAGGCTTTGCTGCAGTTGCACAGCCTCCTCAACATGGGCTTTGTAGTTGAGGCCAACGCATAGCACCAACTGGGGCGAAAGCACAGCGGGTGCATAGCAGATGTCCTCCTCATTGAGCAAGGGATGGCTTTCTTCCCCCAGCCGTTTCACCGCTGCCAGGCCGGCTTCGCCCCGCAGGATCAATTGATCGGTGCTGCACAGCTCCGGCAGGACGGCGCTGACATCCACCACGCCGCCCGGAACAAGCAGGCCCAGGCGGGGCTTTCCTTCCAGCACAAAGTTCAGCAGCTTCACAGTCTCTCCCCCTTAAAAAGATGGGGGAAGCGCCGCATGTCGGCAAGCTTCCCCTCTGTATCCTGAAGGTGAAGAATCTCCCCCTCAGGTGCGATCCTTGATCATTTCCTTGACCTTCATCAGCCGGGTCAGGTTGCCGCGCTCATTCTCATCCAGCTTCATGGTGATGTAGCGGATGGTCTCCTCAAACTGGGGAATCATGACATACTCCAGCGCGTTGACCCGGCGGCGTGTCTTTTCGATTTCATCGGCCAGCATGGAGCAGATCTTCTCCACCTCAGCCAGCTTGAGCAGGTTGGGCAATGAAGCTGCCATGACGGCAATGGCCCCGTCCAACTGGCTGCTGGTTTCGGCCAGACCGTAGGGTACCACAGAGCGCTGCAGGCTCTCCTGATCCACCGTCATCTTGGGCACGCGCACGGACAAGATGCTCTCCTGTCCCATCTGCAGGCGTGCCTGGCGGGCAGGGTACATCAGCGCCTGGTTCAGGCTACCCGGCTCCATCAGAGCCCGGGCTACGGAGAAGGCAGCAAAGGCACCGGCCAGCTCCTCCTCCACCTGTTTGCGCAGACGGTAATTCTCCTTGATGCGCAGCATGAACTGGCGCACCATTTCATCACGCTTGTCCTTGAGCAGCTTGTGTCCGCGGCGTGCAGTAGCCAGCCGGCGCTTGGTCTGCGTCAGCTCCATGCGCGTGGGATTCACACGCAGCAGCGCCATCAGCTCTCCTCCTCTTCCGCTTTAGGCTCACCCAGGTACTCGTTGACCATCTCATCGCGGATGCGCTTCAGCTCGCTGCGGGGCAGCATATCCAGCAGGCTCCAGCCCAGGTCCAGCGTCTCTTCGATGGAGCGGTTGGTGTCATAGCCCTGGGATACATACTGGCGCTCAAAGGCATCGGCAAAGGCGGCGAACTTCTTGTCCACATCGGTCAGCGAGGCCTCGCCCAGAATGACAGCCAGTTCCTTGGCCTCCTTGCCGCGGGAATAGGCGGCAAACAACTGGTTCATGGTAGCGGCATGGTCCTTGCGGGTTTTGCCCTCGCCGATGCCCTTATCCTTCAGACGGGACAAAGAGGGCATAGCATCAATGGGGGGCGTGATGCCCTTGCGGTGCAACTCGCGGCTCAGGATGATCTGCCCCTCGGTGATGTAGCCGGTCAGGTCGGGGATGGGGTGGGTCTTGTCGTCCTCAGGCATGGTCAGGATGGGAATCTGCGTGATGGAGCCTTCCTTGCCGATGACGCGGCCCGCGCGCTCGTAGATGCTCGCAAGGTCGGTGTACAGATAGCCGGGGTACCCGCGGCGGCCCGGAACCTCCTTGCGCGCGGCGGATACCTCGCGCAGGGCTTCGGCATAA
>JAAZBR010000213.1 GCA_012513735.1 Clostridiales bacterium
ATTCCGCCGTGGTAAGGCGGGAGGCACTGCGGCTGGTGCGATAGCCATACTCCACATCGTGGATGGTGGTCACGCTCTTGGAAATGATGCGCTGCACGCCCGGCATGTGCCAGTACAGGCCGGGGCCATGGGTAGCCGTTACCTTGCCAAAGGTAATCACCAGCGCCTCCTCGCCCTGCCCCACGCGGTACAGGCCGGCCGCAATCAGCATGGCAGCGATGGCGAGCAGCGCCACCACCAGCAGCCAGCGGCTTTTTTTCTTGGTTGTTGTCGTCATGTGTACCTCCTTGTGTTTCGTGCATATCATACCACAGCATATCCGGGAACAACCATATGCCTATTCATCAATTCTGCGCAGGTTGATCTGTGCCTGTTCAGGAAAACCCCACACGGCAGTATTGCCGTCGCTGGTCACCAGGTAGACGGCCTCCTCCTCAAACAGCAGCCTGTGCATGGCCCCGCCCGTTCCCTTGCAGGGAAAGCGGTACAGCGGCTCCAGTTCGGATGAAAAGGCCAGCATGTGCCGGCCATTCCACACATACAGGCGTCCCCGGCTGTCAAGGCCACCTACCACGGCGAAGGAGCCTGACAGCGGGGCAGAAGCGAGCACTGCTCCATTCTCAAGGGCGATGCGGATGACCCGATTGTCCGCTGTTGTTGCAAACATGTGCTGCTCGGCCGCATCAAGCACAATGCTCCCTACCGGTTCGTGTCCTCCGGGGATCGCACGTGTTGTTTCCGACTTGAAGCCATCCAGCGAAAAGACGTGCAGGGCAGGCTTTTGCCTGCCGGCAACCAGAACAACACGCCGCCTGCCGGCGGCCATCCCGCGGATTTCGTGGGGCTTAAAGGCCAAAGCTTCCCGGCGCACTACCTGCCACAGCGCATTCAGGCGCAGCAGGGCCAGGGGCTCATCCCAGCCGGAGGCGCAAAGCACGGCGTTGCCTGTCTGGCCAATATAAATCAGGCTGACATGTCCCACATCGGGCAGGTGAAAACGGTCGGCTTCCTCATCGGCATCTGTGTACAGCAAGACAGTAGCGCCCTGCGGCTCGCGGATGAACGCCGCTCGGGCAATGGCGGCATGCACCGAATGATCGATCAACCGTACGGGAATGCCTTCGGGATGGCCTTTGACGGCTTCCAAAGGCGTGTAGGCATACCCATGCGGCTCGGCATGGGGCACAAGCTGCCCCTGCGACAGGCGGTAGGGCCGCAGGAAGTTGTGGTCGAAGGATTGATGCGCCATGACGGTGGTAATCCACAGGGGCTCTTTGTCTTTGTCGAGATAGGCCATTTTGCCGGGGAAGGATTGCACCAGCATTTCCCGGGCGCGGCGGAACTTGGGCTGTGCTTTCTTTTGTGCCAAATAGGCCCGGAAAGCGGCATCACCTTCAACGCATTGCAGGGATGCGGGTTCATCCCACATTGCCCACAGCGCAAGGCCGAGCAGCTCGGCCAGCATATTCACCAACAGATTGGTGTTCGCGCACTGAACAATTTGGCGCAGGCGCTTGGCCTGGGCGCCATCAAGCGACATTGCTTCAATGACCTTCTTCAGGCCGCTGCCGGCTGCCCGTCCGCCGCCCTCCTGGCTGATCTGGCCCATGCGCTTTCCCGACTGAAACGCAGCCAGGCACATGGCATCCTCATCAAAGTAGAAGAAGGCGATAACAGGGCCTTCACGCGCCTTGGATAATCGCCGCGCTGTGGAGGTCAGCGATTCGGGCAGCTTTTCGCCGGTTAGGCACAGCCATCCGTTGGCGGTAGGTGTCCCCTGAAGGCCTTGCACGGCCGCCGCCGGCAAATGCTCCATATCAGCCTTGAGGTGGATGCTGGCCGTTGTCAGCGCCATAAGCCCTCCTTCACCGCCTTAACCATTCAAAGGTTTGCGACAGCTGATCACAAACCGGTGTTCCTTTGTTTCAACCCAGCCATCCCGCTGTATATCCGCCTGCAACGCCAGCAGCCGGTCAAAAAAGGCATCCACGGAGAAGCCGGGGAACTCCCATTCAATGATCTTGGCGTAGTACACGATGGCGCTCACGTCAAGGAATCGCAAGGGCGGGTATTCCTCCTGAGACTGAATAATTGTAAAACCTGCCTGCCTGAGCAGCCGGACATTTTCTGCCAGCGTATGGTGCGGATAGGGGGATGTGTAGCCCTCGATCAGCCGCATGGACAGGCTGCGGTTGTTGCAGGCGCCCACCTGCTGGGTGATGAACTGCCCACCCGGCCGCAGGCAGCGGTACACCTCCGCCGGGTCAAAGCTGTCGTGGCGGTTGATGATCAGGTCAAAGGCGCTATCGCCAAAGGGTAGAGCATCATCCTCGCCCGCCCGGCATACCGTGATGCCCAGCGGCGCCAGCCTGCGCCGGCACAGGGCCAGGTTTGGCGGGTACCCTTCCGTGACGCTGGTCAGCCGGGGCGGGTGCCCGAGTGTCAGCAGGAACTCTCCGCCCCCCGTGCCCATGTCCAGCAGGCGGGCCTGCGGCGTCAGCGCCTCAAGCACCAGGCTGCGGTAATCCCAGGGGAGGGCACTTTCCTGCCAGCGGCCGATGAGGCGCGAAAAGTCCCACCCTTCAAAGGCGGCGGCCTCTTCCTGCTGCCACAGTTGGCGCAGGGCATTCGTGTTCATCTCCATACGATTCAACGCTCCTGAGTGTTGGATAAATGCGGGTGAGTTGTAAAATGAGTGGCTCGTCAACCCTTTTTCGGACAGTTTGCTAAGCAGAGATTTTCAAGGTTGAGTTGTAGTAACGATTCAGCCACTCCATGGGCGAGAGATAACCAAGGCATTTCTGAATGCGGTGGGTGTTGTAG
>JAAZBR010000214.1 GCA_012513735.1 Clostridiales bacterium
TCTGTTCAATGGCGATCACCGTTTTATTCAGCGCACTGGTCATATCTGCCATGGTCTGCTGCAGCTTGGAGGCGCTGACCAGGTCCAGGGTTCCTTCGGCTTTCCCGTCCTTACCTGGCTGCGGCTTGGCGATGCCGGTCATCTGCTTGCCCAGCTCGTTCATCATGTCGTGCATGTTTTCCTCGAACATGCCCAGCGTACGGGCCAATCCGGTGGAGATGTTCTCCACAAAGCTGGCATAGGAGCCGGACAACGCTTTGGCGGACACCGACATCTGGTTGGCCACCTCATGGGTGCGCTCGGCGGCTGCGTCCGATTGCTTCTCAACGGCCTCCAGCACGCGGCCGGACCAGATAGCATATTGCTGCATCTGCTGGGTCATGTCCCTTTGACCCTCCTGCAGCCGGGCATAGGCGTCGCTTTGCTGCTGCATGTTCTGGTGCATGCCGCTGAGCATGCGGCTCATGGATTCGGTCATCTGGGCGCTGCCGGCCTGGCTTTGGGACAGCTCGCCCACATAACCCTCGAAGCGGTCGATCACCGCCTGGGTCACCGAATTGGTGTGCTGGATATTGTTGAGGATGGCGTCTGCTGCGGTCATGGTATGGTTGATGGAATCCCAGCTGACCGTCTGCGCCTGGTTGAGCGTGCTGAGCGTCTGGGCCAGCTGCATGAACTGGCCGTTCAGCGAGGCGTTCATCTGCGCCACAAAGTGATTGACAATGTTGTGCAGCCCTTCCATCTGCCCCTGGGTTTCGGCCAGTATAAAGCTGCTGATGGACTGGCTGATGGGCACAAAGGCGCGCTCGATGCTCACCTCGATACCGCGGGACAGGTTTTCATTCAGCTCCGCACTGCTGTGGCTCAGAAAGGCCGCCTGATCCTCCAGATGCAGCTTGTGGTAGACAACGTCATCCACGGGACGTTGCATCACCAATTCGGAGAATACCGCATTAAAATCGTCCATGGCGGACAGGGCCGCGCCCTGGGAGGTGCGGAACAGGACGTTGAACAGCAACGAGCAGGCCACGCCGGCGATGGAGGTGCCGTAGGCGAACGTCATGCCGCCGATCATCTGGGAGATGCCCTGCATAGTGCTGTCCGCAGTGGAAATATCCAGGTTACCCAGCCCGCGCATCAGGCCGATGAAGGTACCCAGGATACCCAGCGATGTCAGCAGGCCCGGAATAACCTCTGCCAACTGCAGATGGGCATAGGCAGAGAAACAATCCTCATCATTGATATAGTCTTCCGTGTCACAGCTCAGCCCCCGGCTGTCCAACTGCTCGGCATTATGCAAAAAACGCTTCCAAGGCTCCTTCATGGGCTTGCCCAGAAACAGGGGATCCTGCCATACGGGGCGGGTGCCTTCCTTGTTGTTCATCAACTCCAACTGCCGGATGCCACGCCTGAACAGGCGTGCCGCTCGCCGCATGGGGATGATGCACTTGAACAGGCCAACAATCAGCACCAACGCGATGGCCGAATAGATCACCACATCCACAACAACTGCGGGAATCCCCGCAAATAACTCTCTCATGTCAACACCGCCTTCCGCCAGATAAGAGGCCTGCTGGTATACATTGTAATTGATTTTTAGTCTCGGTGCAACAATTTCGTAATGAAAGCAAATATAACAGCCCTGCATGCTCTGATACTGATGTAAAACTGTAACGCATCCAAAGCGGTGTGGGCTTTTGCTCCACTGCAAGGAGCAGACGAGGGAGGCGTAGTGGCGCTACGCCGACCGAGCAGCCAACGCAGCAGGGGGGCAAAAGAACCAGCGCGACGATGCGTTAAAGTTTGGAATCAGTATGATCATGATGGCCAGGCAAGCACAAAAAAGGGAGATGCATTGCCGCACCTCCCGGTAGTGAAACCATGATATAAATCAGCCGTCCTGCGCCTCTCCCTTTCCTTCCGGGGTAACCTTCTGCAACAGCTTGATGGCTACAAAAAACAGCGCCAGCACCAGGAACACACCAGCCAGGCCCAACCCAGTGGCAATCAACCCTTTGACAAAAACGGACATATTGTCTCCTTTCCATTTGACTTCCCCGTCCTGCAGGCGGGGGAGCCGATGCAATACACGGTGGCGTATAGCTTACAGCTTCAGCAGCATGGTAACCAACGTAATGATCATGCCGCCGGCCACAATGGAACCCAACTGGCCGGATACATTGGCGCTGGTGGCCTGCATCAGCACGAAGTTGTAGGGGTCGTCTTCCTTGGCCATCTTCTGGATCACCCGGGCGCTCATGGGGAAGGCAGAGATGCCCGCCGCGCCGATCATGGGGTTGACCTTGTTCTTACGGAACAGGTTGAGCAGCTTGGCAAACAGCACGCCGCCTGCGGTATCAAACACAAAGGCGAACAGGCCCAGCAGCATGATGAGCGCCGTATCCAGGCGCAGGAAGTTCTGTGCCTCCATGGTGCTGCCGATGGTGATGCCCAGCAGAATAGTGACCAGATTGGCCAGTTCATTTTGAGCTGTCTTGCTCAGACGCTCCAGCACGCCGCACTCGCGGATCAGGTTGCCAAACATCAGGGCGCCCACCAGCGGCGCGCTCATAGGCACCAGAATGCCAGCCACCAAGGTGACAATCACAGGGAACAAAATCAGCGCCGTCTTGGAGGACTTCTCCTCATGGTAATCCATGCGAATCTGTCGCTCTGCCTTGGTGGTCAGCGCACGGATAACCGGCGGCTGAATCACAGGCACCAGCGACATGTAGCTGTACGCCGCCACCGAGATGGGAGCCATGTACTCCACCAGTTGGAAGTGATTGGCAACATACAGGGTGGTGGGGCCATCGGCCGCGCCGATGATGCCAATGGCGCTGGCCAGCCGCAGCACCAGGCTGTCATCAGCACCGGGAACCACCAGCGGGATCAGCAATATGCTGACCAAGAAGGTGGCGAAGATGCCAAACTGGGCCGCCGCGCCAAAGAAGATCATGCTGGGATCCTTCAGCAGGGGCGTGAAGTCGATCATGGCGCCCACTGCAATGAAGATCAGCACGGGGAACAGCTCATTGGCAATGCCCGCGTCAAACAGCACCTTCAGGAAACCGGGGGCTTCTGCAGTACCCAGAACGGCAGGGGCCATCATTTCCAGCACCGGGGGCAGATTGGCCAGAATGGCGCCAAAGCCGATGGGCAGCAGCAACGCAGGCTCATAGTCCTTCTTGATGGCCAGCCAAATCAGGATGCCGGCGATGATAAACATCACCAACGTCTTGAGCCCCGGCCCCGTAAACAGGAAGCTGACACCGGAAAACAGATCGGTCAACAAAGTTTGGAACATAGGTACCTCCTTTGTGCTATAGCGGCCCGAAGTGGGTGCCGCTGATGGCTGCCGGCCGGCAGCCTGGGTCTACGCATAGGACAAACCTGCTATTCCTGCCACTGCAGGGCAGCCACTGCCTGGTCAATGCGGCACAGGCATTCCTGCTTGCCCAGCAGCCAGGCGATTTCAATGGCGCCGCCTGGTGTGCTTTGAAGCCCACTCAGCGCAATACGAAGCGGCCACAGCACCGTGCCGTTCTTGCGGCCGCTTTGGGCGATGGCGGTCATCAGGGCATCATGAATAGCGGATTCCTGCCAGGGATCAATGGCCTCCAACACGGGCCGCACAAACTGCAGCGATGCAAGGGAGCTTTCCAGCGTGGACTTCTGCTTCTTGTTAGCGTACAGATCCAGCTCATAGGGCGGCATTTCTTTTAAGAACCGCACCATGTCGGGCACCCGGTTGAACACCTCGGTCCGGCCCTGCATCAATTGCGCCAGCCGCGGATAATCAATGGAGATGCCGTCCAGGGCTTTGTCAAACCATGGGGTCACCATGGCCAGATACTCTTCCTCGGACAGCTTGCGGATATATTCCGTATTAAACCAGGTCAGCTTGTCCATGTTGAAAATAGCCGGCGACTTGCTCAAGCCCTTGGTATCAAAGGCCTGCACCAGCTCCTGCAGCGTAAAGAACTCCCGGTCATCCCCCGGGCTCCAACCCAGCAGGGCAATAAAATTGATGATAGCCTCTCGCAGATAGCCCATGTCCAGCAGGTCCTCAAAGGAGGGGTCGCCGTGCCGTTTGCTCAGCTTGCGGGTGGCATCCTTCATCACAACAGGCAAATGAAGATACAGAGGCGGCGTCCAGCCAAAGGCGGCATAGAGCAGGTTATACTTGGGCGCACTGGACAGGTATTCGGTACCGCGGGTCACATGGGTGATGCCCATCAGGTGATCATCCACCACATTGGCAAAGTTGTAGGTAGGCAGACCATCGGCCTTGATCAGCACGTTGTCATCCAGCGTGTCGCAGGGGGCTTCCACATGGCCGTACAACATGTCATCAAAACCGGCGGTACCGGTGGTGGGCACATTCTGGCGGATGACATACGGTTCCCCGGCTGCCATGCGCTGCTTTGCCTCCTCCCGGGACAGGGACAGGCAATGCTTGTCGTACTTGAAGGTTTCCCCCCGTTTGGTGGCCTCCTCGCGCCTTGCATCCAGCTCCTCCTTGGTGCAGAAGCAGGGATAGGCCGCGCCCTTCTCCACCAACTGCATGGCATAGGGCAGGTACAGGTCCTTGCGCTGGGTCTGTACGTAGGGGCCCACTGGGCCGCCCACGTCTGGGCCTTCATCCCAATCAAGCCCGGCCTGGCGCAAGGATTGATAGATCAGGTCCACGGCGCCGGGCACCTCGCGCTCCTGATCGGTGTCTTCGATCCTCAGGATAAACACACCGTCATTCTTGCGGGCCAGCAGCCAGGTATACAGCGCAGTGCGCAGCCCGCCCAGGTGCAGATAACCGGTAGGGCTGGGGGCAAAGCGCGTGCGGACTTGAGGCATATAAGAAACTCCTTCTTAAAGCAGGTTGGTGCCACGGAGGGCTTATGCGGGCCGGTAGCTGTCCTTCAGGCCGACCACCAGGTTGTACACTGCCAGGTCGGGCGTGGAGTCGCTGTCCTTGCAGAAGTAGCCAATGCGCAAAAACTGGAATGTATCGCCAGAGGCCGCACTTTCCAGCCCGCGCTCGCCAAAACCCTGCAGCTCCTGCAGGCTATCCGGGTTCAGGCGGCTGATAAAGTCCTTCTTCTCCACGTCTTCGTCCACCTCCTCATCGGCCATGAGCAGCGGTTCGTACAGGCGCAGGGACAGCGGCACGCAGTCCGCCGCGTTGACCCAGTGCAGGGTGCCCTTCACCTTGCGGTCAGCCCCCGGACTGCCCGAGCGGCTGTCCAGGTCCACAGAGCAGATCAGGTGGTCAATGGTACCGTCCGACGCCTTGACCACTTCCTCACACTTGATGATGTAGGCGCCCTTCAGCCGTACCTCACCATCGGGGCGCAGGCGGAAAAACTTTTTGGGCGGGTCCTCCATAAAATCGTCCTGTTCGATGTAGAGAGTTTTGCCGAAGGAGACCTGGCGGCTGCCGTACTCAGGATGGTCGGGATGGTTCTCCAACTCCAGGGTGTCCACTCTGTCTTCGTCCCAGTTGCTGAGCACTACCTTGAGGGGCCGCTGTACCGCCATCATGCGGAGGGCCTTGCCGCCCAGGTCGTTGCGCACACAATGCTCAAGAAGTGCCAAATCCACCACGCTGTCCGCCTTGCTGAGGCCAATTCGGTCGATGAAATCGCGGATGGCTTCGGGGGTATAGCCACGCCGCTTCATGCCCACCAGCGTGGGCATGCGGGGATCATCCCAGCCGCTGACATAACCTTCCTCCACCAGCCGCCGAAGGTATCGCTTGCTCATCACTGTGCGGGTCAGGTTGAGGCGCGCGAACTCGATCTGCCGGGGGCCCCGGCTACGGTCGCCATGCTTGTCGATATGCTCCTCTCGGAAGCCAGCCATTTCCACTACCCAGTCATAGAGGGGGCGGTGATCCTCATACTCCAACGAGCACAGCGAATGGGTAATACCTTCAATGGCATCACCCAGGGGGTGGGCAAAATCGTACATGGGGTAGATACACCAGTCCTTGCCGGTACGGTGATGCTCCTGATACAGGATCCGGTACATGGCCGGATCACGCATGTTGATGTTGGGGCTGGCCATGTCGATTTTGGCGCGCAGCACGTAGCTGCCCTCAGGAAATTCACCAGCCCGCATGCGGCGGAACAGGTCCAGGCTCTCCTCCCTGGGCCGGTCGCGCCAGGGGCTGTTGCGGCCCGGCTCCGTCAGGGTGCC
Source organism: Clostridiales bacterium (assembly GCA_012513735.1). Lineage (GTDB taxonomy): Bacteria > Bacillota > Clostridia > Christensenellales > Aristaeellaceae > UBA1038. The sequence goes on from JAAZBR010000214.1 coordinate 6,199, forward strand.
GCGGTGCTCCCGCATCTCCTCCTGGGTGAGCTCGTCCACATAGGCCAAATCCCGCATAATGAAGTCTTCGGCGATCTGGTAGCACTGCTCATAATATTCGCTGGCAAAGTAGAGGCCTCCATTCCAGTCAAAGCCCAGCCATCGAATGTCCTCCATGATGCCTTCGACGTACTCCGTTTCCTCTTTGGCGGGGTTGGTGTCGTCAAAGCGCAGGTTGCACAGGCCGCCGTATTTTTCAGCAGTGGCAAAGTCTGCCACCAGCGCCTTGCAGTGGCCGATGTGCAGATAGCCGTTGGGCTCCGGCGGAAACCGCGTATGCACCTTGGTGCAACGGCCGCTGGCCAGATCCTCCTCAATGGCATCCCAGATAAAATTGCTACGCTCTGCGGCCTCGCTCATGTCAGCCCTCCAAAAAAGCTCAATATGTGGTTCATTATACAGAGGATTATGCCAAAGAACAAGGGCGCGAAACAGATAACGGGGGATAACAGTGTTGAGGTATGATACATAGGTAACACTTAAGGGAAAGAAAAGCAGAGAGACTTTGGTAGAATGGTTTTGCAACAAACTAACTACTGAAGGAGCTCTCTGCATGGACAAGTTAACTCAAGATGCACA
>JAAZBR010000215.1 GCA_012513735.1 Clostridiales bacterium
CTTGCAAATTGAAATGGGTTCGCATATACTTAGGTTTATAAACTTTGTTCATAAACTTGTGTTTTAAATATACATGACTGTCTGATCCATGTCAACCACCGTAAAGATATTTATCAAATAATCCGTTTCGTCGCAAGGGGTTAACCGCGTATGGCCAATGGACTTCCGGGAGACGCACAGCAGAAATGCCAAAAGCCCAGGAACATCAAGACGCACAACCAGCGCCTGGTGGTGGGGCTGCTGCAACAGGAAAAGGTCCTGTCCGTCACCGAGATCTCCGAGCGCATCAAGCTGAGCAAAACCAGCGTCACCCGCATTCTGATCGACCTGGTGAAAAAGCGGCTGGTGAAAACGGAGGGCAAGGGCAAATCCACCTTTGAGGGCGGCAAGCGGCCGGAGCTGTTTGCCCTCAATGAAGAGTATGGCTTTTTTATCATCGTTCATTTCGGCGTTTCCGTGCTGGAATGCGCGCTGATGGACATGAAATGCGGCGTGCTGGAAAAATGCGGCGAGGAGTACGACGACAAGAGCGACTATCCCAAGTGCTTTTCCCAGATGGTGCGCTGCGTGGAGCGCCTTGCCGAGGCGGCCCGTGAGCGCGGCGGCGCGGTGCGCTGCGTGGCGGTGGGCTGCCAGGGCATCGTGGACAGCGGCACGGGCACCCTGTGCTACACCGCCCACAGCCGCTGGAGCAAGGACATCGCCCTGCGGGACAGCCTGAGGGCGGCTCTCTCCTTTGAGACGCAGATCATCGTGGAAAACGTATGCCGCTTCGCCGGCTACGCGGAACTGCTGTTCAAGCCAATATTGGCCCAGGAACTGGTGGTGACCGTCACCGCGGAGCGCACCACCGGCGGCTGCGTCCTGGATCACGGCGTCCTCTCCCTGGGCACCAACGGGTTCGTGGGCGAAGTGGGCCACATGGTGGTGGAGCCCCATTTCCCCGGCAAGTGCATCTGTGGCGGCCACGGCTGCTTCGAGATGCTGGTGTCCCCCAAGGCGCTGTGCGAGGAAGCCCGTCTCGGCGTGGCCCAGTACCCGGACTCCGCCCTGCGCCCAGCCATCCAGGCGGATGAACTCACCTGCCCCAAGATCTTTGCCGCCGCCGACACGGGCGACCCGCTGGCCCGGTCCCTGATGGACCGCTCCGCCCGGTATTTTTCCATGCTGGTGCAGAACATCATCCTGCTGTGCGACCCCAGTTGCATCGTGATTCAGGGCCTGTACGCCAACGCGGGCACCTACTTCGCCGAACGCCTGCGCAGGATGGTGGTGGAGCTGCCCTTCTTTGAGATCAAGCAGAGCCTGCGCATCCTGTACTCCCCCATCGAGTACTTCAGCAGCGTGTTTTTGGGCGGCGCGTTCTTCGCGGTCAACCAGATCCTGGATAACGATAACCTTTACTTATGATTCATTTTCCAAATTTTTGGTTAAGAGAAGGAGGTGAACAAGCGGCCCCGTCAAGACCCACCACGTCAGCCCTTTCATAAAGATAAGGAGGAAA
>JAAZBR010000216.1 GCA_012513735.1 Clostridiales bacterium
CGGGCGGTGTATCGCTTGCGCCGGCTGTACGCGGAGCACGGCTACAGCCGCTACCGCATGAACAAGTTTGAACACTACGACCTGTACGCCCGCAACAAGGATTTTCTGGTGTCCGATTCGGTGCTCACCTTCACCGACGCGGGGGGCCGCCTGCTGGCCCTGCGGCCGGATGTAACGCTGAGCATTGTCAAGGCCTACCGGGGCGGCGAAGTGATGCGGGTGCAGTACAACGAAAACGTCTACCGGCCGGACCCGGCCACGGGCGAATACAAGGAGATCATGCAGTCCGGGGTGGAATGCCTGGGCCCCATTGGCCCTGCAGAGCAGGGCGAGGTGCTGGCGCTGGCCGTCCTCAGCCTGCAGCAACTGGGCGGGCAGGGCGTTTTAACCCTGTCCCATCAGGGGCTGGTGCAGGGCCTGCTGAAGGCCGCGTCTGAGGATGGGGATGTGAGGCGGCAACTGTTGGCGCTGATCGGTCAGAAAAACCTGGGCGGTCTCACTGACCTGTGCGGGAAGCTGGGCATTCAGGCGCAGGCTGTGGCCCGGCTGAGGCTGCTGACCACCGCCTCGGGTGATCCCCGGGCGGTGCTATGTAGCCTTCGGGAGGCCGGCGTTGACGGCGCTGCGCTGAGCGAGCTGCAGGCCCTGTGTGAAGGGCTGGAGAATCAGGGCTATGATGCCAACCTGCGCATCGACTTTTCCATCGGCGGCGATGCCACCTACTACGACGGCGTGGTGTTCAAGGGCTGGCTGCAGGGGCTGCCCGGCATTGTGTTGTCCGGCGGGCGCTACGACCCGCTGATGCGCCGCATGGGCAAGCCCCAGGGCGCCATTGGCTTCGCCGTGTATCTGGATCAGCTGGACCGGCTTTCTGAGGAGGTGCAGGCATGAGCATGCAGCCCAACCAAAAAACGCTGAACATTGCGTTGCCCAAGGGCCGCCTGGGTGAAAAAGCCTATGGCCTGTTTGAACGGGCGGGCTACGGATGCCCCGATATTCTGAGCGGCAGCCGCAAGCTGCTGTTCGAAAACCAGGAGAAGGGCGTGTGCTACTTCTGGGTCAAGCCCAGCGACGCGGCCATCTATGTAGCCCGCGGCGTAGCCGATCTGGGCGTGTGCGGCAAGGATATTCTGATGGAGGAGGCTCCCGACGTCTACGAGCTGCTGAATCTGGGCATTGGCCGCTGCCGCATGGATGTGGCCGCCCGCAAACCCTTTGTGGATGACCCCAGCCGCACGCTGCGGGTGGCCACCAAGTTCCCCCGGGTGGCCCGGCAGCACTACGAGGCCGCCGGCCGGGACATCGACGTGATCAAGCTGTCGGGCTCCATCGAGCTGGCCCCGCTGCTCAACCTGTCCGATGTCATTGTGGACATTGTGGAAACGGGCACCACGCTAAGGGAAAACGGCCTGGACAGCGTGGAAACACTGTTTGACATCAGCGCCCGGCTGATCGCGGGCAAAGCGGCCTTCCAGTTTAAGCAGCCGGCCATTGTGAAGCTGGCGGAAGCCCTGGCAGCAGCGACTACGGAACGGGCATAAGGTGTAAATCGCCTGCAAAACAAAGCTACTGTGCCGCTAAGCCGATATTCCTTTTAATACTCTCACCTGCCGTACCCATGGTTTCTCCCTCAAGAGTCATCAGGAAAATGGGGTGAAAGGGATGAAATCCCCTTCCCGTTTCCCTACTCTCCGTCCGCCCCGTTCCCCATCACACCCTCAAGGAGGCAACATGATCCCGATTCACTTTGCAGACAGGGAAAGCCGCGAGCAGTTGTTCGCAGCACTGCCCCAGGCCCCTTCAGTGGCGCAGCCGGTTCAGGAGATCATCGACCGGGTGCGGCGGGAGGGCGACGCGGCGCTTATGGCGCTGACAGAACGTTTTGACGGCGTTAGGCTGAGCGCGCTGCGGGTCAGCGAGCAGGAAATGGACGAGGCCACCCGGCAGGTGGACGAAAAGCTGCTGGCCACGATGACCCAGGCGGCGAAGAACATCCGCGCGTTTCACAGTCAGCAAATGCGCGTAAGCTTCGTGGTGCATCCACGCCCGGGGGTGACGGCGGGCCAAAGGGTGGTACCCCTTGAGCGAGTGGGGCTGTATGTGCCGGGGGGCACGGCGGCGTATCCCTCCACGGTGCTGATGAACGCCATCCCGGCTGCGATCGCGGGCTGCAAGGGCATTGCCATCGCGACGCCACCGGGCAGGGACGGGCGGGTGAACCCGGCGATCCTGGCGGCGGCCAGGCTGGCCGGAGTGCAGGAGGTGTACAAGGTGGGCGGAGCCCAGGCTATCGCGGCGTTGGCCTGGGGTACCGAGAGCATCCCCAGGGTGGACAAGATCGTGGGCCCGGGCAATGCATATGTAGCAGAAGCCAAGCGGCAAGCCTTCGGCCAGGTGGCTATCGACATGATCGCCGGGCCCAGCGAGATCCTGATCGTGGCGGACGGCGGAAGCGATCCCCGCTGCCTGGCAGCGGATATGCTGAG
>JAAZBR010000217.1 GCA_012513735.1 Clostridiales bacterium
CGAAAAGAGCTTTGAGCTGCTGCATGAATGACCTGGCCTTTCAGCGGAAAATCGATGCTGATTATAGCAAAGGAGCGGGGACCTGGCAAATGATATAGGAATGGTGAAGCGGTTTCCGGACCCGAGTCTATGGTTTGCTGAAGCGCCAACAATCCACAAGCAGTAAAACAAAGCCCCGCTGAACAGGAAGCTCAGCGGGGTCTTGGCCATTATTTCTGTTGGGTCACACGTCGATGTCCATATCCAGCAGATAGCTGGACAGGCTCTTGCCGTGCATGTCCTGAGCCAGGGTACGGGTCACGCCGCCGCCCAGGGCCTCATACATGACGAAGTTCATAGCGCCCAGTTGGGGCAGCTCATAGCGCACCACCTTGCCCTTGACGATGTCCTTGTAGTGCTTCTTCACGGCCTCCACTGTCACCTTTTCAGCCAGCAGCGGATAGTCCTTGATATCATAGGCAATCAGCGAAATGTTGGAGATGTTGCCCTTGTCGCCGGTGCGCGAATGGGCGATTTCCCATAGCTTCATGTGCTCAAACCTCCTTTATGACCACGGTGGGATGGACATCCTCACGCGGGATCAGCATGGATGCCACGGAAATGATCTCCCGCACACCCTGGGTAGCGCCGCAACCGCCGGCCGGGCCGTTGGTGTACAAGGCTTCCACCTCTTGGCCGACGCGGGAGGCGGACACCCTGTCCTTGGTGCGTCCCGCCACGCGCAGACGTACCTCACGGGGCTTGTTATCGCCGCAGTCCCAGTCCCAGTACAGGCTGTTGATACCGATCAGGTCAAACTTGATCTCCTCAATGGGGATCTGGCGCAACGCAAGCCGCTTTTCCACAATGTCCTTGGCCAGCTTGGCACGCTCCACACAGCCGGGGCCGCCGTAGGAGATTTCGCCGTCGCCGATGAAGCAATCGCGATAACCCAAGGACACCTTCAGCGTGTCGGGGCGCGGCTTGCCGGTGGCGCCCGTGGCCGCCACCTTGTCCTTGCCGATTTCCTTGAAGGCGGTCTTGGAGAAGTCGGCCACCACGTCGGGGTTGAGGTAATTTGCGGGGTCATGGATTTCGTAAATCAGTTGCTCGGTGAGGGTATGGGTGGTCACCAGGCCGCCGGATCCCTCCACCTTGGTGATGAAGAAGCTGCCGTCCTCCTTGACCTCGGCAATGGGGAAGCCCAGGTAAGCGGGGTTGGGTACATCCTTTTTGCCCGGCTCGGCGTAGTAGCCGCCGGTGGCCTGGCCGCCGCATTCCAGCAGGTGGCCGATTTGGGTGCCCTTGCCCAGCATGTCCCAATCCTCGGTAGACCAGCCAAACTCATAGATCAGCGGTGCCATGAAGATGGCCGGGTCAGCGCAGCGGCCGGTGATGACAATGTCCGCCCCCTGCTTCAGCGCCTCCACAATGCCCTCCACGCCCAGGTAAGCGTTGGCGGACAGCACGCCCTCCAGCTCGCTCAGGGGCTTGCCGGTTTCCCAGATGGTCACATCCTTGTACTTGTCCAACAGGGCGGACACATCATCCCCCAGCACGGCGGCGATCTTCATGCCCTTGGCCCCGCACTTGCGGGCAATCTCCAGGCAGACATCCACCGCGGCCTCGGGGTTGGCGGCGCCCATGTTGGTGATCACCTTGATCTTGTTCTTGTAGGCCAGCGGGATCACCTTTTCCATGCGGTATTCCAGCAGGCCGTTGTAGCCCTTTTTGGGGTCCTTCAGCTTGGCCTGCTGAGCGATGGCGATGGTGCGCTCCGCCAGGCATTCAAAGCTGATGTAGTCGATATTGCCCTTCTCCATTTGCTCCAGAGCGGGCTCCAGACGATCGCCGGCATATCCGGCGCCGCTGGCAATGCGGATGGTTTTCACAGTGTGCCTCCTCTCAGAGTATGTGCAGCACCGGCTGCACGCAGTGCATCAGATGACAATAGCGCCGGTGATGATGCTGACGATCAGCATCACGATGGTCACAGCAAACGCCATGGGGATGGTCTTCTTCTGGTGCTCGCCAAAATCCACGCCGGCCAGTCCCACCAGCAGGAAGGTAGAGGGAGTCAGGGGCGACACCGGGAAGCCGGTGGTCATCTGGCCCAAGATGGCCGCACGCGCCACGTTGACGCCGGCCACGCCGAAACCCTCGGCCGTATGCGCCAGCACGGGCAGCACGCCGAAGTAGAAGGAATCCGGGTCAAACAGCAGAGAGGCGGGCATCGCGATGATGCCGGTGATCAGCGGGAAGAATTTGCCCGCACTGGAAGGAATGAGATTGGTAAGGCTTTCTGCCATGGCGGTGATCATGCCGGTTCCCTTCATGATGCCGCTGAATGCGCCGGCCGCGAACAGCACGGAAGCCATCATCATGGCGGACTTGGCATGGGCGTCTACACGTTCCTTCTGATCCTTCACCACCGGATAGTTGATGACAATGGCCAGCACAAAGAACACCATGAACACCACCGCGGGGGCAAAGCCCGAGAACAGCAGGGAGGCCACGGCGCCTATGATCAGCACGATGTTGATCCAGAAGTTCTTGGGACGAAGCAGCCTTTGCTCCTCCTCACTGAGAGCGGCTTCCTTATACTCGATGCCCTGCAGTTCCACAGTGTTCAGCGAGCGCTTTTCCTTGCTGCCCAGCAGGAAAGCAAAAGCCATCACCACCACCAGGCCCACAATCACGGGAATCAGCACCGGCATAAACAGCTCGGTCACGTCCATCTGCATGGCGCTTGCCGCACGCAGGGTGGGACCGCCCCAGGGCAGGATGTTCATGGTGCCGGCGGACAGCGCCACGGTAGTAGCCAAAGTGGTGCGCTTCATCTTCAGCGCATCATACAGCGGTACCAGCGGCGGAATGCAGATGAGGAAGGTGACAGCGCCCGAGCCATCCAGGTGCACAATCATGGCCAGCATCGCGGTCAGCATGGTCACCTTGATGGGATCGCTGCCCATGGCGCGGATCAGCTTGCTGATGATGGGGCGGAAGGTACCGGCATCGGTCAGCACGCCGAAGAACAGAATGGAAAAGATGAACATCACACCGGTGGCGGCCACCGAACCGATGCCGCTGGAGCCGGTAATGAATCCACCCAGCGCCTTGAAGTTCTTTCCGAAGTCCACAATACCGGGCGCCTTTTCAGGATCGGTGATCATGAAGAAACATGCGATGATACCAAAGACGACAGGGGTGGCAATCAAGGCAACCACAGGCGCTGCCTTTTTGGTCATCACCAGCACCAGCATGACGATGACGCACAGGAAACCAAGAATTGCAAGCATAGACTTGTCCTCCTATTGAGTTGTTACCGTTGCTCTGCAGCAGGACCACGGGTACGCGCTCAAGCCAACCGATACCGGCATCCGCGAATGTGACACCTCCTTTTCAACCCTGCCAAGCAAAGGGCGCGGTAGATTGATGATAATTTAACATAAATTGCACCAATCTACAAGAACATGCTTGCGAATTGTTTCCATATTTCTTTCAGGCTATGGGTTGTCGAGTAAACAGTTGTGCATGATTATACTCATGTTCATGATTCCGCCCATGAAAAACGCCCCTGCCAACAGGGCAGAGGCGCTAATACTCATGTAAAACGGTAACGCATCCAAAGCGGTGTGGGTTTTTGCTCCACTGCAAGGAGCAGATGAGGAAGACGTAACGGCGCTACGCCGACCGAGCAGCCGACACAGCAGGGGGCAAAAACACCAGTGCGACGATGCGTTACCGTTTGGAATGAGTATAAGGAAATCCCATCCGGCTATTTGATAATGCGGATCTTGTTCAG
>JAAZBR010000218.1 GCA_012513735.1 Clostridiales bacterium
CCGGCAGAATTGAGCAAGTTTAGGCAGTGTTTCGCTATCCTTCGGCTATCAAGTGCAAGAATTGACAGCTGTTTTTGTTACTGCTATAATGTTTTGAGAATGCTATAATATATATTATGTTCCGCAAAAATATTATAGCAACAAAAATAGATAAGGAGGACCGGAAATGCACCAGAGAAGAATGATCCGATGCCTGATTGCAGTGCTGCTGACCATAACCATACTATTCTCATTTGTAGGGGTTATTGCAGAAGGCAAGCTTGTGCTGCAGCCTGGCACCTACCAGGGAACTGCCAGCGGTTTTGGCGGTGAACTGGCCCTGGAGGTCACCGTAACCGCTGATGCGATCAGTGAAATCAAGGTTGTGTCCCATAGTGAAACAGAAGGTATCGGCACGGTGGCTATTGAAAAACTGCCCGCAGCCATTGTAGAGGCCCAGTCCTTGAAGGAAGACGCCATCAGCGGCTGCACTGTGACGTTCGAAGCCATTCTGGCCGCCGCCAAACAGGCGCTATTGGCCGCAGGCGCCACGGAGGAGATGCTGGGAGAATCCTCATCAGCAGTTTCGTCCGAAACCACGAGCGAAGCCGAGACCATCATCACCGATGTGGTGATTGTGGGGGCCGGCGCCTCCGGCCTGAGCGCGGCGCTGTCCGCCTATCAGAACGGCGTCAGGAACATGGTGGTCATCGAGAAAATGCCCTTTGTAGGCGGATCCACCGCCACGGCAGGCGGAGGCATGCAGATCTACCGTGTCGATGCAGACCCCGACGTCACTCAGAAGAACCTGGAAGAGCTCTTTCTGTACTGGTGCCGCACGGGCAAGTTTACCAACAATGCCCGGCTGACCATGCTGGCTGCCAAGCTGTCTGCGCCTACCTTCGAATGGCTGAAGGAGCAGGGCACCGACCTAAGCTACACCATTGATGAAACCAAACCCACCTTCCACGTAGGCAGTCCCGGCCGTGCTGCGGGCATGATCAACACCCTGTATGAAAAGGTGCAGGCCGCGGGCATACCTGTGATTCTGGAAACCCGTGCCGAGCACTTGCTGACAGAAGGCGGCCGCGTGGTGGGCGTGGTGGCGAAGGGCGCCAAGGGCCAACAGGTGACCATTTTGGCCCAGGCCGTGCTGTTGGCAACGGGCGGATACGGTAACAATGCCGACCTGATCCCCGATTCCATGGGCGATGTGATCTACTATGGGCCGGTCTGCCCCACGGGCGACGGGCACATGATGGTCAAGGAAATCGGTGTGCCCCTGTTCAACATGGACAAGCTGGCCATCAAACACTTTGGCATCGAAACCGCACCGGGCTACGGCATCCACATCCACTGGGCGGTGGCCAAAATCTTCAGCTCCACCAGCGCCATCGCCGTCAACAAGGAAGGCAAGCGGGTTGTCAACGAGGGCGGAGACGAGATGAACATCGCCCTGGCCTCCATGCACAAATCCTCCGACGGCCGGCTGTACATTGTGATGGATCAGGCCGCCTATGATGTGTATTCCGACGTGCTGATCAACTACAAGGCCTTCACCCGCGAGCAGTTAGACGCCATGATCGCCGCCAACGGCGAGGGCATCACCAAGCTGGTTAAGAATGACAGCCTGGCAGGTGCGGCCGAAGCCATAGGCGTGGATGCTAAGGCTCTGGAGCAGACTGTCAAGGATTACAACGCCGACGTGGCCGTGGGCAAGGATGAGTTCAAACGCAGCTTCGTTGCCGAGTTCGGTGAAGGCCCCTATTACATTATGCAGACCGTGCCGCGCTTTGCCACCTCCCTAGGTGGTGTCAACGTAACGGATAATCTGGAAGTGTTGGATGTCAACGAGCAGCCCGTTCCCGGCCTGTTTGCCGCGGGCGAGGTGGTAGGTAACGTCAACGGCTCCTACGCTCACTACCTGATCTGGTGCTTCGGGGCAGGCAAACTATTTGGCGATGTAATCCCGTCTTATCTGAAGTAAACTAATCTGTTATCGCAACGAATACACCCTGGCACCTGCAAACCGACGCCAGGGTGTATTTGTTGGGGGTCAAACGGGATGTGCGACGGCATTGCATTGCTCCTTGCGCGTTCTGCCCCCGTCCTGTCAAGAAGCAGAAGTAGAAGAGCTGTCCATACCGTATTTTTTCAGCTTTCGGTACAAGCTGGCACGGTCGATACCCAGCAGCTTGGCGGCGGCCGATTTATTGCCGCCTGTGCGCTGCAGGGCATCAGCAAGCTGGCTTTGCTCCAGGGCACCCAGGGCCAGCTCCAGGCCACTGGTATAGGCAGCACCCTTCGGGGGCTGCACACTGCTGATGCGGGGCAACAGAAACTCAAAATGCCGGTTTTCCAGGGTGCCGGACCCGGCTACCAGGCAGGCGCGCTCCACAGCATGGCGCAGCTCGCGCACATTGCCCGGCCAGCGGTACTGGCTGAGCAGTTGCAGCGCATCGGGGCTGATATCGTCCACAGCCAGACCGTGGGTGGAGGCAGTTTCGCTGAGAAAGTGC
>JAAZBR010000219.1 GCA_012513735.1 Clostridiales bacterium
CTGCCTGGGGGCCGATGGACGTGAGGGTGCCATCTCCGCCATTGGCGCCGTGTCACCTCCCGGCGGCGATATTTCGGAGCCCGTCAGCCAGGCCACTCTGCGCATTGTCAAGGTGTTCTGGGGCCTGTCGGCCCGCCTGGCCTACAGCCGCCACTTTCCGGCCATTGACTGGCTGACCAGCTATTCGCTGTACGTGGACACGCTGATGCCTTGGTATGGCGAGCACGCCTCGCCTCAGTGGAACGCCCAACGTGCCCGGGCCATGCGCATTTTGCAGGAGGAATCCGAGCTGGAGGAGATCGTACGCTTGGTGGGCATGGACGCTCTGAGTTGGAAGGACAGGCTGACCATGGAGGTGGCCCGCAGCATCCGCGAGGACTACCTGCATCAAAATGCCTTTGATGAGGTGGATACCTACACCTCGTTGCAAAAGCAGTTCCGCATGATGAAGCTGATTCTGGACTATGCCGATCAGGGCCATGCTGCGCTGGATGCCGGCGCGCTGCTGAGCGATGTGCTGGGCCTGCCGGTGCGCGAGCAGATCGCCCGCGCCAAGTTCATCCCTGAGGATGACATGGCCGCCCGCTTTGACCAGATGGAGGACGAGCTGTCCCGGCAGATCTCCGCGCTGCATACGCGGGAAGGGGTGAAGTAAATGCTCAAGGAATATCGCACGATCCGTGAGGTTGTAGGCCCGCTGATGCTGGTGGAAGATGTGCAGGGAGTCACCTACAACGAGCTTGTGGAGATCCGCCAGGCAAACGGCGAGCGCCGCCGGGGCAAGGTGCTGGAGATTTCCGGCGACAAGGCCCTGGTGCAGTTGTTTGAAACCAGCAACGGGCTGGAGATTTCCACCGCTTCCGCCGTGTTCCTGGGCCGGGGGATCGAGCTGCCCGTCAGCATGGACATGCTGGGCCGCGTATTTGACGGCATGGGCGGCCCTCGGGACGGCGGCCCCGCGCTGATCCCCGAAAAGCGGATGGACATCAACGGTGAGCCCCTCAACCCCGCTGCCCGCGACTATCCCAGCGAGTTTTTTCAGACCGGCATTTCGGTGATCGATGGCCTGAACACCTTGGTGCGCGGCCAGAAGCTGCCGGTGTTCTCCGGTTCCGGTCTTCCCCATGCCCAGTTGGCCACACAGATTGCGCGTCAAGCCAAGGTGCTGGGTGGGGAAAGCAACTTCGCTGTGGTGTTTGCTGCTATCGGCATCACCTTTGAAGAAGCTAATTACTTCATCACCGACTTTCAGCGCACCGGCGCTATTGAGCGCGCTGTGCTGTTTATGAACCTGGCCGATGAGCCCGCCGTGGAGCGCATCTCCACCCCCCGCATGGCGCTGACAGCGGCCGAATACCTGGCCTACGAAAAGGGCATGCACGTGCTGGTTATCCTGACGGACATGACCAACTACGCGGAAGCCCTGCGCGAAGTGTCCGCCGCCCGCAAGGAAGTGCCCGGACGCCGTGGCTATCCCGGCTACCTGTACACCGACCTGGCCAGCCTGTACGAGCGCGCCGGTCGCATCAAGGGTAAGCCGGGCTCCATTACCCAGATTCCCATCCTGTCCATGCCCGAGGACGACAAAACCCACCCCATCCCCGACCTGACGGGCTA
>JAAZBR010000027.1 GCA_012513735.1 Clostridiales bacterium
CGCTTAAGCGGTGCAGCTCCATATCCAGCACCCGCCCATAACGGCCGCTGCGCACCAGCTCGGTGAGCGCCATGTATTCCTCCCAGAACAGCAGCACATGCGCCACGTACAGATGCACGCCCTGCTTTCGGGCCAGGTCAAACAGCTCCGCGGCCTCCTGCGCGCTCAGGCAAAGGGGCTTTTCGCAGATGCAGTGCTTGCCCGCGAGCAGCGCCTGGCGCACCTGTTGGGTGTGCAGGTGGGTGGGTGTGCATATGAGCACAGCATCCGCTATGGATTCCCGAAGCATCTGCTCGTAATCGGCGTAATAGTTGGCTCCCTGCGCCTCGATTACCGTCTGTGCATCCACGTTCAGGGTGCAGATGTCCGATACCCGCACGCCGTCCATCGTCTGGATATTGTCGATGTGCGTCTTGCCCATCCCGCCATATCCTATCAGCGCGATCTTTACAGGTTCTCGATTCATGTCATTTCCTTATTGCTTGTCGTCGTGGCATGTAAGGCTCGCTCCTCTTTGATCCCCACGCGCCCGCTCAGGTAGGTCGCCAGCAGAATGATTGCCCCGCCCACCATCTGCCTGGGGGGGAATGGCTCATGCAGAAAGATGGCGGACCCCAGCACGGCGACCAGCGGGTCGATGAAGCTGAAGATGGCGATTTCCCGACCCTTCAGGCCTTGAATGGCCGTGAAGTACAGGCAGTACATCAGCCCGGTGTGTACTAACCCCAGGGTAAGCAGCGATAGCAGCGGGATGCCGCTCAGGGACTGCGTAAACGCGCCGCCCTGCAGCAGCACATAGGGCAGCAGCACCGCGATGGCGGCGATAAACTGCAGCAGGGTGCGCTGCACTCCGCCCACATCCCGTATCATGCGGTTGAGCATAACCACCGACGCGTACAGCAGTGCCGCCAGCAGGCTGAGCAACACCCCCAGCACGGGGTTGGCGCTACCGGCGCATGTGGTATTGACAATCAGCGCCAGCCCAAGCATCGACATCAGCACGCACAACAGCTGAAACCAGCTCATCCGCTCATGCAGCAACAAAGCGCTGAGCAACATCACCAACAGCGGCGCCACATTGTAGGTCAGCGTCGCCACCGATACCGTGGTATAGCGATACGCCTCAAACAGCGCCACCCAGTTGAAGCCCATCAGCGCGCCCGACAGCAGCAGCACCGCGCCGCCCTTCAGCCCGCGCAGCCGCAAAGGCTGGCGGGATACGCCCAGATACACCGCAATGGCGCCCGCCGCCAGCACCGCGCGCCAGAGGGCGATTTCGGCGCTGCTCAGCGGAATCAGACGCACGAACAGACCCACTGTACCGAATACGGACATGCTGAGCAACATCAGCAGCTTGGCCTTCATCTGCCGCCTTCTTTCTGTCCGCCGATGCCAGGATTGCCCTCCACGCCCATGAGCGCCTGCCAATCCTCGCGCAAAATGGCATAGCAGGCCATATCGGCCATCCGCCCCTTCACACGGACGCTGCCGCGCGCGATGCCCTCCGGCCGAAATCCGGCGTGGGACATCACCTGGCCGGAGGCAGGGTTGAGCATATCGTGCCTGGCCTCCACACGGCGCAAGCCCAGCGTGTCAAACGCAAAGGGCAGCAGGGTGCGCAGCGCCTCGGTGGCCAGGCCGTGGTTCCACAGTCGCCGCGCGATGGAATAGCCCACCTCGCCGCTGCCGTGCTGCGCATCAATCCATTGGAAGCCGATGGTGCCGATCATGCGCGCCTCGCTCTTAAGCTCAATGGCGTAGGTGCCCGGGCCGCCCCGGCGGTTTCGATGGATGATGCTGCGCAGGGCATCCCGGCTTTCCCATACATTGGCGTGCGCTTCCCACATCACATAGCGGCAGTTCTCCGCGTCCCGAGCGTAGGCATACATATCCTCCGCGTCGTGGATACGCGGCGCGCGCAGCAGCAGGCGGTCGCTCTCCAGCACCGGCAGGTTGCGAAAGGCGGCCCGCATGTGTTCCAGCGAGGCCGCGTCAGTCTGGGCATCCTCCGGTATGGTGAGCAGCCCTTGCAGATATCGTATCATTCAGTTGTTGGGCA
>JAAZBR010000220.1 GCA_012513735.1 Clostridiales bacterium
AGGCTCAGGCGGGCCGCCTAGCGGCCATGGGAGCCAGTTATGGCGGCTTTATGACCCTAAGCTGCCTGGCCCGCCTGCCCCAGCATTTTGCAGCAGGCGTGGACATCGTGGGCATAGTCAATCTGGTCACTTTCCTGGAGAACACCAGCAGCTATCGCAGGGCGCATCGGGAAAGCGAGTATGGCAGCCTGGAGCATCAGCACGACATGCTCTATCAGGTGTCCCCCATTGCCAAGGTGGAGAACATCCGCGCCCCCCTTATGGTGGTGCATGGCGCTAATGACCCGCGGGTACCTATCAGTGAGGCAGAGCAGATTGTGGAATCCCTGCAGAAGCGTGGCGTCCCCGTACACTACCTGCGCTACGAGGATGAAGGCCACGGGCTGAGCAAACGCCACAACCAACTGGATTGCTACAGCCAGGCAGCTCAGTTTTTGTGTGAGCACCTAGGTATGAAGTAGGGGTGATGACGCATCCTTGCACTCAAAACCACCAGTGGCCACAGTAAGCAGCATCATTTTGCCGGTCATTGACCGCAGTTTCCAGTCAATGCACAGTAAATCGTTGACACGCTATATGACGTGTGTTACCTTGCTGTTAGTTAATTTCAACACAAGGAGGATCCCATGATCAAACGTACACTTTGCCTGATCGCAACCCTTTGCCTACTCAGCCTGCCTGTGCTGGCGCAAACCACGGACACCTTCACCAGCGCTTCCACCACCAACCATTACGTTGATTTCGCACTGACAGGTGACGACCTGGCAAATGCCCTCAACACCCTGAGCGGCTTCTACCTGGTATGCACCACCAACCCGGATGGCAGCGCCAACGCAGCTGTCGCCATCTACGGCGCCGTGCAGCACGCAGGCAAACTGTACCTGCAGCTAGGCCTGGCAGAGAACCAGACCAAAGTCAACATTCTGGCCAACAAAAAGGGCCTGGCTGTCTATGCTGCCAACCCTGGCACAGCAGAAGGTGATAAACCCTATGCCGTGTCCGGTGCCCGCATGACCTTCCAGCTGGTGGAGGATGCTGATCTTGTCAAGACCCTGCAGGGCGACAGCAAGCGCACCTCCATGTTCCTGGAGGTACTGGAAACGCTGCCTCTGGGATGACGTTCTGATACTCATTCCCTCTGGAGCCGAGCAGCCCTGAATGCCCCAAAAGGTGTGGCCCCTTCCGGTTTTGCTGGAAGGGGCCAACTTTATATCGTCGGTTTACGAAAAAGCCTTACTTACCTGCAGCTGCACTTTCCCCAGCCAGCCGCCCAAACACAATGGTGTCGACCACGGCATTTCCGCCCAAGCGGTTGCCGCCATGGAGACCGCCGGTCACTTCACCTGCGGCGTAGAGACCCGGGATAGGTTGCCCCTGCGCATTCTGCACACGGCATTCGGTATCAATCACCAGACCGCCCATGGTGTGGTGAATGCCGGGTGCGCGCGGAATGGCATACCAGGGGCCATTCTCCAGTTTGTTGGTCAGCAGCGTACGGCCCAACTTGTCCTTGGCAGCGCCGCTGTCAACAGCTGCATTGTACTCATCTACTTCTGCCTTAACGGTTGCATAGGGCATGCCCAGCTTCTGGCAGAGCTCTTCCAGCGTAGCACCGGAGGTGATCTCCCCAAGGGCCACCAACTCGTTGGTGGGCACGCCATTCTGGTCGGTCATCTTCTCGGGATCCGTGATGACGTCTGCAGATTCCAGCATGTAGAACATACCGTCCGTCTGCTCCATAGCAGCCAGGCAAATCTCATCGCGACGCCCATCCTCGCGGACAAAGCGCTTGCCTTCCTTGTTCAGCATGATATAACCGTTGACGCCCAGCGGCCTGACATAGGCCTTGGCAATCTGTCCGGTCTTGGGGTGGGTGACCTGCAGCAACTGGATCTGATCCATATCCCGCAGGGCAGCGCCAGCAGCAAGACCCATGGTAATGCCGTCACCCGTCATGGCAGGCAGGTTGGTGCAGTTGACGGTGCTCAGATCGGGCCACTTACCGGAAGTGTTGTACTCCTTCAGCATTTCCTTGTTGCGGGAGAAACCGCCAGTAGCCAAAATCACACCCTTGTTGGCAGTCACCGTGTAGGTATCGCCATTTTTGCTGGTTCCCTTGGCGCCCTTCACACGGCCATCTTCAATGATCAGCTCTGTTGCCGGAGTGTTGTAGATGATCTGGCAGTTACGGTCCTTCAGAGTATTCAGGTAGGTGTTGATGATGCCGGTACCCAGGCGCTCCTTGGACTGCAGGGTACGCTGGTAGAGGGCACCTGCGCCTTGAGTCAGCTGATCGGTATACTCATAGCCCATGCCCACCAGCCATTTGAGATCGGCAGGAATGCGGCTTGTCATCTGTTCAATCAGCTTCAGGTCGCCTACATAGTCGCCACCCGCATAGGTCTGCAGCGCATACCAAGCATCGCTGTCAAACAGATAAGTTTCACCCGACGCCTTGTAGGATTCGTACTCTTCCTTGACCTTTGCAATCAGCGCCGCATGCTCGTCGTTCTTGGGCTCCACAGCCAGGGCCGCCTCAATCTGTGATGCGGCTCCCGCTGTCATGGCAGCCTTATGCTGCATATCGGGGAAAGCCAGATTGATGATACCACCGCAGATCATGGTGTTGCCGCCAGCATAGCCCACCTTTTCCAGTATAATAACCGAGGAGCCGGCATCCGTAGCCGCAACGGCAGCCGCCAGACCGGCGCCGCCGGCGCCCACAATGACCACGTCGGCATTAAGCTCCTGCGCCGTAGGCGTATGCGCCGGCTTCTCCAGCATAAGCGCCTTGGGATCGCCTCCAGCCTGCTTTACGCAATCCTCCACCGCAGCCTTCATAGCATAGCTTGTCAGCGTGGCTCCGGTGATCGCATCCACGTTGAGGTTCTGTTCGGCAATGATGGCCGCGGGCAGCTCGGTCAGAGGTTTGACAGCAACCCCGGGCGTCTCGC
>JAAZBR010000221.1 GCA_012513735.1 Clostridiales bacterium
CATCACCAGGGTTTCCCACGGGATCTTCACGTAGGTGGCGTTGCCGCCGCACTCGGTGTAGGAGTAGCCGGGGGCCTCCATCTGCCCCTCGTAGGAGTGGGCGGGCTGGATGACAAAGCCCTGGCCGGGCTTGAACTTATGCTGCCAGTTTTTGCCCACCTCCACAATGCGGCCGCAGAACTCGTGGCCAATGATGGTGGGGTTGGTAGCGATGTCGGTGGGCACGCGGGGATGCTCCGGCCCCAATTGAGCGGCCTTGTAGCTGCTCATGCACAGGCTGTCGGTGATCACTTCGCACAGCACGTCGTTATCGCCCACAGGAGACAGGTCAAACTCCTCCAGGCGCAGATCCTGTTTACCGTAAATGCGTACAGCTTTTGTTGTCATGGGATGATTCCTCCGTTTTCATGTTTGATCAGGTTCCAAGTGCTTTCAATCAAATTGCTGAAGCGTTCCTCCTTCATTTTCTCAATGACAAAGCGCTGACGGGGTGTATTGATGTCCTCGCCGGAAATCTGCATCATGCCATACTGTTCGCACAGTGCCCGCAGACGGGTAAGCTGTGCGTCGGTATTGCGGGTGGGCATGTAGGTCACCGCCTTGATGCCATGGGAAGCGATCATCTCAAACAGAAGATCCAGGTTGTCGTCCTCAAACTTCTGCGCCTTTTTGTCGCCCGTGACGGACTGGGTAACATCGCCCAGATAGGCGTAGGCCGGAATAGCGCCGATCTGGTGGCCAAAGGCTATGAAGTCAGCAAAGGCGGGACACTCCGCATCCGCATCCACATATACCCGGGGGATCAGCCCCTTCTTGAGGCGGCCGATCTCATCATACTCCGTCAGCATGTCCATGCCGGGATGCTGGGCACGAACCACAGCCTGCATCAGGTGGCGCTCGGTGACACCGCCGCCGTCATGGGCCATGGACAGGGGCAGTACGTCCCGGTCAAAGTCCAGCTTCAGGCCGGTGACGCGATTGATCTCCACAATCATGCGGCGGTTGCGCAAGTTACGCTGTTCCCTGAGAGGAGCCAGCCAGTTTTGCACCCTGTCGATTTGCCTGTGGGGCACAGCGTGCATCACCATGTAGGTGACGCCGATTTGGTCGGGATTGTTGGTGCGCAGCTTCTCAAAGGGGGTGCCTTTCATGGATACACGCACCTCTACCCCCACCGTGACCGGCATGCCCGCGATGCGGCCTGCCGCAATAAACTCCTCTGCACCACCCATGCTGTCATGATCCACGATGCCCACGGTGCACAGCCCTTCGTTGCGGGCCGCATACACAGCCGCAGTGGGCGAATAGGGCGAGAAGGAATAGGTGGTGTGCACGTGGTTGTTGATGTAGCACGGATTCTGAGGCGGAAAATCAGCCGCAGCAACGGCTTCCTTCAGCGCCGCCAGGCGGGCTTCCCTGCCGGGCATATTCAGCTTTTGAAGCAGAGCCTGATCCATCACTTCAGCATCACCTGCCCGCCGGTCACCGGGATGGCCTGTCCGGTCTCATAGGTCTGCTCCACAGCATAGAACACTGCCACCGCCACATCCCTGGGCAGGCAACCTCGCTTGATCAGGGACTTGCTCAGGTAGCTCTTCTTAACATCTTCCACCGTCTTGGCGCCGGGCACCTTGCCGGCCTTCAGGTACTGCACAAACAGGCCGCGCTCGGGATCTGACCACAGGGGACCGTCGTAGAAATTGCCCGGGCAGATGGCATTGACCTTGATGTTGTAGGGCGCCAGCTCCATAGCGAAGCTCTGCACCAAGCCGATGCCGCCAAACTTGCCGCCGGCGTAGGCGAAGTTTTTGTTGCTGCCCTCCAGCCCGCTCTTGCTGTTGATTTCGATAATATCCCCCATCCAATGGGGATCGGCGGCATACTGCGCCTTCATAATGCGGCTGGCATAGCGGGTGCAGGTGAAGAAGGCGGTGTAGTTGATGCTGGTAACAAATTCAAAATCCTTCTTCTCCATCTCATCCAGGCTGCCGGCCTTCAGCACGCCGGCGTTTGAGATAAAAAGATCCAGCCCACCAAAGCGTTCCACCGTGGCGGCCACCATCTGCTGCACGCTCTCCTCGTTGCTGACGTCCACCTTGACAGCCATAGCGCGGCTGCCCAGGGCGGCTGCCACCTCTTGGGCCAGCGGCTCATTCAGGTCGGCGATCACCACGCTGGCGCCCTCCTGATGCAGCTCCTCCGCAATGCCCTTGCCAAAGCCCTGCGCACTGCCGGTCACAATGCAGATCTTGCCTGACAGCCTGCCAGGCGCACTGGTATCCCGCTGACCCACTTTCTGGGCGGCGATGGCCTCCCACTTGCTCATGTCGATCATCTGTGTCATTCCTCCATATACTTCAGCAGCCGGCCGTAGGCATCGTCCCATGCCTGGCTTCGATTTGGCTGATACTGCTGGGTTTCCACCGAAGCTCTGGCCACCTCACGGGCCTCCTCGATACCGCTTAGCTGTCCCAGGGCCACCAGCTGCATCAGCAGGTTGCCCAGCACAGCCCCCTCTGTGGGTCCTACGGTAGTAACCAGCCCCGTGCTGTCCGCCGCCATCTGGTTGAGCAGCTTGTTCTGAATGCCGCCGCCCACGATGTTCAGGCTTTCAATGGGGTGTCCCCGCATCTCGCCAAGACGCTCCAGCGCCCAGCGGTACTTGAGCGCCAGGCTTTCGTACACGGTGCGGGCAATCCGGCCCACGTTGTCGGGCACCGGCTGGCCGGTACGGCGGCAGTAGGCGCGGATTTTCTCGGGCATGGCGCCCGCCTGGAAGAAGGGGCCGTCGTCGGGATCCACCACACTGCGCAGCGGCTCGGCCTCCCGGGCCAGGGCCACAATCTGGTCCCAGCTGTACTGGGTGCCCTGGCGCGACCACTCCCGGCGGCATTCCTGAATCAGCCACAGGCCCATGATGTTTTTGAGAGGCCGGTAGCCGCCCTGCACAGTGCCCTCATTACTGAAGTTGCTGGCATAGACAAAGTCATTCAGCACAGGCTTCTCTGTTTCCACCCCGAAGAGAGACCAGGTGCCCGAAGAGCAGAAGGCGAAATTGCCCTTGCCGGGAATGGCAGCCACCGCAGAGGCCGTGTCATGGGTGCCCACCGCCGCAAAGGGCACAGGATCGATGCCCAAGGCATCGGCAACCTGCTGCGTCATCCTGCCGCGCAGGGTGCCCGCCCGGTCGATCTGCGTAAAAATCCCTTGAGGAATAGACAGCGCTTCCATAATCTCCGTGCTCCACTGCTTGGTATGCACATCCAGCAGGCCGGTGGTAGTGACCATGGTGTACTCGCTGCTTTTCTCCCCGGTAAGAAGATACCCCAAAAGATCGGGCGTTAACAGCAGCGTACGTGCCTTCTGCAGA
>JAAZBR010000222.1 GCA_012513735.1 Clostridiales bacterium
CTGCGCAGGATCTGGACACCTTGTCCGCCTGTGCCGAGAATCTTCATCGGGATGCCCTGAAAGGCCGATACTTCATGGCCACTGACCGTGCCTTTCATACCCAACTGCTGCACTGCGCAGGCAGCCACACCATGTCCCAACTGGTGCTGGGCATCATAGACGCGCTGAACGAGTATATCCCCTGGCTGGAGGGCACCGAGGCCATCTGGCTCAAAACGGTGCCCTATCACGTGGATATCTGTACTGCACTTCGCCAGGGGCGTGTAAGTGCCGCCCTGGCGGCCCATGAGTACATCCATCTGTTGGATCTGGATGTGCTGGCAAAGCTTGATCAACTAACGACAGAGGAAGAATCATGACATCGCTTGCAACCGATAGCTGGTGGGAGGAGGCCAGGTTCGGCCTGTTTATCCATTGGGGACTCTATTCTCTGCTAGCGGGGGAATACAAGGGAAATCGCACCCACAACATTGCGGAGTGGATCATGCACGACCTGCGCATCTCCCGGGAGGAGTATGAGGGGCTGGCTGCTCAGTTCAACCCCCAGGCTTTTGACGCGGGATCCATCGCCCGCCTCGCCCGTGAGGCGGGGATGCGCTATGTGGTGTTCACCAGCAAGCACCATGATGGCTTTGCCATGTATCATTCCAAGGCGAGTGCCTACAATGTGGTGCAGGCCACTCCCTTTGGACGGGACGTAGCCAAGGAATTGCAGCTTGCCTGTCAGCAGGAAGGGCTGAAGTTGTGCTTTTACTATTCTCAGGCCCAGGACTGGCACCATCCCGATGGCATTGAGGAATATTTCAACGACCCCAGCCCCCACTTCCGCCGCTACCTGGAGGAAAAGTGCAAGCCCCAGCTTCAGGAGCTGCTGACCCAGTACGGCGACATCGGCCTGATCTGGTTTGATACGCCCATGAGCATGACCCGGGAGCAGTCGGAGGAACTGAAGGCGCTGGTGCGCTCCCTGCAACCCCAGTGCCTGGTCAGCGGGCGCATTGGCCACGGCTTGGGGGACTATATGACCACCGGCGACAACTTCATCCCGCTGCTGCCCTATGGCAAGCCCTTTGAGGTGCCGGCCACCATCAACAACACCTGGGGTTACAGCCGCCACGATCAGCGCTGGAAAAACAGCCAACAATTGGTGCGCAACCTGGTGCGGGTGGTGAGCCGGGGGGGTAACTACCTGCTGAATATCGGCCCGGATGCGGACGGGCGTGTGCCCCGGCAGAGTGTTGACGCCCTGCGGGAGGTGGGGGAATTCATGCGCCACAGCGGCGAGAGCATCTACGGCGCGCTGTCCCTTCCCGCCTACCCCTACGACCTGGGCTGGGGCTACATCACCGGCAAGGCCGGCAAGCTCTACATCCACTGCTTTGACGATCGGGAGGAGCTGTACCTGATCAACATGGGCAACAAGCCCCTGCAGGCGCGCCTTCTCTATGACGGGCGCATACTGCCTCTGACGGAGCGGGTGACCTGCGAGGGCGTGCATAGCTGGAGCATCCGTGTACCCCGGGACCTGCCGCCCCTGCCCGACATCGTGGTGGCTGTGGACCTGGCGGAGGAGCAGATCATCTTTGAGCCCATCACTGATTAACTCAATTGTAAATTCTTCCATGCTTTGTTGCCGCTGCCTGACAGGCCGCGGCAATTTATTGTAAACTGAGGACAGTCAGCGGGAGAGGAGGGAAGGCATGCAGCACCCGTCGCAGCGGGAGGAATTTCTGGCCCAACTGTATACCAACTGCTATGAGCTGCTGGAGAAAATGTGCTATCGCCGCGTGCACTACGATGCCTCCTACGCTGATGTGGTGGACGATTGTGTGCAAGAGGCCTTTCTGGCCGCCGATGCCCACTACGAGAAGCTAAGCCGCCACCCCAACCCCCAGGGCTGGCTGGTGCTCACCTGCCAGAACCGCCTGAAGGATGCTCTCAGGCGGGAGAACAGGCGCAGGGCCCGCAGCGGGTTCTCCATTGATGCAGAGGATGCGCCGCCCCTGGCCGCGGTGGAGGATGCCCTGGATAAATGGGCCGACCAACAGCAGAGCGCCGAGTTGGTGCAGCAGGTGTGCGACCTGCTGTCCCCCAAGGAACAGCAGGTCATGCGCAGTTATTTTGTGGAAAGCCTGTCCATGGAGGAGACTGCGCGGCAGCAGGGCAGCACGCTGAGTGCCGTCAAATCCATCATCTACCGCATCCGGCAGAAAGCCCGGGACGCCCGGGGCAGGGATCCTTAGCCGGCGCAACCATTCTGCCCGGTCGCGCACTATACAGGTAAAGGAGGAGGAGCGCGGTGAACGCCCAGGAAGCGATGAAGAAGCTGGCGCTGGACAATCTGAAGCGCCAGCTGCGGGACGGCAGCCTGACGCCGGATGAGATGAGCCGGCGGCTTTCGCGCGCCATTGATGACGAAATCGCCCGGGGTCCCGCCCGGATGGACACCGACCTCATCGCCGCCTGTGAACAACTTTTGTGGCAGCTCCACGCTCCTCAGACCAGTGTACTGCCCGCCGGTCGGCGCAAGGCCTATCCTCCCATGCTCGGCAGAACGCCCAGAGCAAAACCCCGGTGGCTGCGTCCCCGCGTGGCCGGCCTGGCCCTGGCTTTCCTGTGTATGGTGGGCATCGGGGGTCTGGCGCTGCGCTACAGCGCGGAGCTGCGCGGCAGACGTCCTGTGACCCTGAGCCAGGGTACCCGGATCCCCGTGGCGGAGACCGCGCGCCTGAGCGTCACCTTGGCCGCCACCGTAGCGCCTACCGTGGCCTTCACCGATTGGCCCACGTCTCCTCCGGTCACGCCCAGCCCCACCCCGGAGCCCACGCCCCTTGTGGTGACGGCTGAGCCGCTGGTAGTGCTGCCCCCTGCCCCCACCCAGCAGCCCCGTGCCCGGTACGTTACCGTGCAGCAGCTTCGGCAGGAGGCCCCCCAGCGCTGGCAGGCAACCTATTCCACCCTGGGCCGCCGGGTGGAGGTGGATGCCCCCATCGTTATTCCCCAGGTGGACGCCGTGCCCCTGGTAGAGCTGCAGTGGCTGCTGCATGATGGCCCCTCCCTGGAGCGTGCTCTCCGGCCTCTGTTCCCCCAGGCCGCAGTGGTGGATGTGTACACGCATAATGAGGGCCGCAGCCTGAGCGTCAGCGTGCAGCGGAGTGAAAACAGCCTGCTTATGGGCCCCAGACAGCCAAGCGCCCGTGTGCGGGTGATGCCCGGTCAGCCTGCCCAGGCCAGCGACTATCCGGCCGATGCCCCCCTGAAGCTGCTCAAGCGTCTGGTGACAACAGCCCAGGGGGATACAGAGGGTATCCGCCTGTTGGATCAGGCGGGTACCACCGGTTGGTATCCCTACCGGACGTGGCGCGGCAACGAACAGCCTCCCCGGGCGCCCTATGGCTTCCTGCAGGATCGGGGCCCGGTTGAAGGGTATGAGCGCGGGCACTATCTGCTGCGTGCCGCCCAGGTGCTTGAGGGCATCCCCCTACTACCCTTCGAGGGTCAGTACAGCCCGGAGGATCAGGTTTCCTCTGTGGAAGGGTATATCTACCTGGAGGCCTATGACGACAGCGAGTTCCGCCTGTCGATGCAGCTGCTAAGGCAGACGGGCATCCGCGCCGCCGACTTACCCCTGGTCAGCTTTGACACCCTGCGCCTGCACCTGGAGCAATTGATTGAAAAGGGCTGGCTGCGGGCGGTGGACCGCATTGAGCTGGGGTACACCTTGTATTATGCCCAGCCCGTCAGCCCCGGCAAAGAGGAGCAACACGCCACCTTGCTGGCCGTGCCTGTGTGGCGTGTGCTGGGGCTGCTGATGGACAACCTGGAGCAGGAGCCGGAGGCCTATGCGCTGACCTCCCGGCTGGAGGCTCCCTACGTGGAGTATCGGGCCATGGAGGCGGATATGCGCTTCAACGCCCAGACGGGTGAATACATGGAGCATTTTGTTAACCGGATGGCCAACGTAAACCCTGCGGTGCTGACCTGGGAACAGATGGAGGGCGAGGGAGAGGTGAGCCTGCTGGATCAGGACCGGTAATAGCGGGCGCAACCTTTGGCGATTATCCTTCGTGATATGGGGTGGAGGGCTGAGGCCCGCACCCCATTTTTTCAGGGAGGAATTGATATGCGTAGACAAACAACCCGGGCGCTGCTGATATGCCTGTTGCTGCTGCTGTTGATTGTGCCCGGCGTGGTGGCGGAGGGGTCGCTGGACGGCCGGCCGGGAACGGTGGATCAGCAGGCGCCGGATATCTTTTTGCCCGAGCAGACGCCGGAGGGGCTGGCAGACCCGGATGCCTGGCAACAGGGCAGTCCTGCTTCGGTGATCTGCGCCGGGGACGCCTGGTATGCGTTGTACGGGCACAGCCAGGCGGTGGCGGTGTGGCGGCCCGGCATGGACAATATCCGCCTGTTTGCCCAACTGCCCCGGCAGGCGGAGGGCATCATCTATGCTGATATGGACGCCGCCCAGAAGGAAATAGCCGCACAGGGGGCGCAGCTTCTATTTGCCTGGCACAACAAGCCGTATGCCCTCAATGTGTACACCGGCCTCTACGGCATGCTGACCGAAGGAGGCGTTCAATGGGGCCAGGTGAAGCTGGACCTGAGCGCGCTGATCCCCAGCCTGGAGGGATGGTTCGAGCTGCCGGAGCGCGGCTTTGTACAGGGGGATACGCTGGTGCTCACCCGCTCCGGTTTCAGTGAGCGCACACTGGAGGAGCAGCAGGACGTGCTGCTGGTAAACCTGCAGGAGGGCAGCGCTCGCAGGCTGAACATGGAGGGCGTGCGGGACGCGGCCGCCTACAGGGAAGGGCAGATCTTGCTGTTGGTGTGGGCGCAAAAGGAAACCAACAGCCTGTACGCGCTGGATATGCGCACGCTGACCTCCCGGGAGATGCCAATCCCCCTGCCCGGGGGCGATGTGGGCGGCATGGCCTGGGATGCAGCCGACGACGCCCTGTATCTGGTGGACACCAACGTGCTGTACATCTGCCGGGCGGGCGCCGCGCCCGCCCGGGCCAACGCGCTGATCAGCCCCATGCTGTACCTTGCGGCGGGCTTTGTACCGGCACAGGGACAGTACGCGCTGTTCAACCAGGGGCTGCGCCTCCGCCCGGTGAACCCTGGAGAGGCGAACAGCTATCTGACCGTTCAGCTGACCATGGGGCAGGGCAGCCCGCTGTACCGGGCTTATCAGCGGGCCAATCCCCAGGCCAGGATCCTGGTGCACCAGGGCACGATACAGCCCCAGCAGATCGTGCAGGCCATGACGGCGGATCCCACAGGGGTGGACTTGTGGGAGGTGTCCGTGGACGCGGACTACGCGGCCCTGCTGGATAAGGGCTACGCCCTGGACCTGTCCGGGGATGATGTTCTGATGCAGCAGCTTGAGGGGCTGTATCCCTGGGCTTTGCAGGCGGTCAAGAACGGGGCGGGCGCGGTGCGCGCAGTGCCCTCCCGGCTGGACGCCGACAAATGGACGGTCAACAAAGCGATGTTTGAGCAGCACTTCCCGGGCGAGCAGCTTCCCCGCACCTGGACAGAGCTGATGAACATGCTGCTGCGTTTTGAAACCCGCGCGGACGAGTACCCGGATCACAGCTTCATCAGCCAGGGCAGCTATGCCCGCATGCTGCAGATGATGATGGAAAGCTACCTGCAGCAATATGACGGGGAGCAGGCCATGGACTTTCGCCGCCCGGAGCTGGTGGAGGCGCTGACGCTATGGCAGCGGGCGCGGGACATGCGCCTGTCCAAAGGGCTGAGCCTGGAGGCCATTGACTATGATGCCTATGGCTTTGATTCCGGCAGCCAGGAGCCCACCATTTTCTTCGCCGAAGCGGGGGTCAGCGCCATGCCGGCGGACCCGGAGAAGGCCGGCACGGGTACGGGCTTTGATTGGGTGATGCTGCCGCCGGTTTTTGAAAAGGACGCATCGCCCATGATGCGCGGCTGCCTGTCCGCGCTGGTGGTGGTGAACCCCCAAAGCCCGCGGGCGCGGGAGGCGCTGGCGCTGCTGCGCTTTGCCGCCAACCGGGAGGCCGACCCGCTGCAGCATATCCTGCTGTATCCGGGGGACAACGCGCCCGTTGAGGATCCTGATTTTGCCCGACAATTGCAGGAAGCCAAGGACAGCCTGGACGCCCTGCAAAAGAGTTATGACGCCGCCCAAGGCGCCGAAAAGAATGAGCTGGGCTGGATGCTCAGCTATAACAAGGAATTGATCGCCAACCCCGAAGCCAACCGCTGGCAGGTATCGCCCAACGCCATTTCACTGTATCGCCGGCAGGCGGAAAACATGCGGGTGTTTGCCCGCAGCCGCTATGTGCTGGCCCCCTGGGACAACCCGGTCTTCCGCCAGATGAACAGCCTGTGCGAGCGCTATGTCAGCGAGCAGCTTCCGCAGGAGGAGTTTATCCGCACCCTGAACGATACCTTCCGGCTGATCTGGCTGGAGAGGGAATGAGCCCGATCCCATCCGCCCTGCCTGCGGCCCTTCAACAGGCGGGGCGGATGTGGTACAATCCGTGGGCGCCCCAGTGGCCGCAAGGAGGCAACATGAACGAAAAAACCCATCCCGGCACCCCGAGCAACGACCGCGCCCCTGCCCTGATGCTGATGCGGGTGCTACAGGGCACCTTGATCGGCGGCGGCGCCATTTTGCCCGGCGTATCGGGCGGCGTGCTGGCGGTGGTGTTCGGCATCTATCGCCCCATGATGGAGCTGTTAAGCCACCCCGTGCGGGCGCTGAAGAAGAACCTGTGGCTGTTCATCCCCATGCTGCTCGGCGTGGCCCTGGGCTTTGTGGGCTTTGCCAAGTTGATGGCGCTGCTGTTTGCCGAGGACTCACCATACCCGGTCAGCCTGTTTGTGGGGTTGATCTTCGGCACCGTGCCCATGCTGATGAAGACTGCCCGCAGCCAGGGCCGCCACCCCAAAGACCGGACGGCGCTGCTGGTTACCTTTGTGGGTCTGCTGGCGTTTCTGATCTTCATCTCCTCGGTCAGCAGCCTGACCATCGGACTCAACGTATTCTGGAGCCTGATCTCCGGCGTCATCTGGGGCTTCAGCCTGGTGGTGCCCGGGCTCAGCAGCAGCAGCATTCTGATCTTCATGGGCCTGTACCGGCAGATCATGGATGCGGTGGGCAGGCTGGATTTTTCGGTCATCGTGCCCCTGTTGGCGGGCATCGGCCTGGTGGCCGTGCTGTTTGCCAAGCTGGTGGACCGCCTGTACGAAAAGCACTTCAGCCTGGCTAGCCACGCTATCGTAGGTCTGGTGCTGGCCTCCACGCTGATGATCATCCCCCGCAGCTACGCCTCCCTGGTCCAGGCGCTGCTGTGCCTGCTGCTGGCAGCCGCCGGGTTTGTGGCCGCCTGGTATCTGAGTGTATGGGGGGAGAAGGTCAAGCCGTCCGGACAATGATCCTGATGCCTTCCTCTGGGAATTGTGTGCATTATCTTGACAAAGAGATGCACACTTTGCTATCTTTTGGTTACAAGGGATACAAAGTATGTGCGCTTGCGCAGACAACCCAATGACCAAAGGCGGTGCAATATGGCGCTTTCCATTTTAGAGGCTATCCGTGTGGCGGAACAGCAGGCCGAGCAGGTCACGGCTGAGGCTCAGCAGAATGCGCGCGAGATGATCGACCGGGCGGAAAAGAGCAGCCGCAACCGTGAGCGGGAGAATGAGCTGAAAAGCCGTGAAAACTACCGCGCGCTGCTGCAGCAGCGCCGCCAGCAGGTAGAGCAGGTGTTGGCGCAGCAGGCGGAGCAGCTCAGGGTACAGCGCGAAGCGCAGCTTCAGCAAGCCCGCCAGGTGCTGCCCAAGGCAGTGGAATTGATTACAGAGAGGGTCATGCAGCATGGCCATCGTTGATATGAAGCGCATTCTGCTGGCCGGTGAGAAGGCCTCGCGGGATGCGTTGCTGCTGCGTCTGCAGCGCATGGGCTGTGTGGAGATCACCCCCTTCGAACTGGAGGAGGAGACTGCCCTTTCCACCCAGCCGGCCCAGGCGCTGCTGGACCATGTGGAGCAGCGTCTGACCCGCGCCCGCTGGGCAGTGGATCGCCTGACAAGGTACGATAAGACAAAGAGCAGCATGTTCAGCCCCAAGCCGGTCGCCACGGAGCAACAGATGATGCCAGGCGCCGATGAGCAGCAGCGTCTGGAGGCCCTGATTGACGCCTTGGAGGATCTGGAGCGCCGCAGCGGGGAGGCCCGCGGCCTGGAAACCCGCGTTGCCACCCAGCTGGAGCAGTTGGAGCCCTGGCTGGCGCTGGACATTTCGCTGCATGAAATCAGGGATACGATTACGTCGCGCCAGTATGTGGGCGCCTTGCCGCCTGCCGCGCTGCAAAGCCTGCAGGCGGCGTGGGAGGGGCGCCCCGTCAGCATTGAGTTGGTGGGCCAGTCCCGGGATAGCGCGCTGCTGTGGGCAGCAGCTCACGGTTCGGTAGCTGGCGATTTTGCTGATAGTTTGAAGGAAAGCGGCTTTACCCCTGCCCAACTGGGCGATTTCACCGGTACCGTAAAGCAAGAATACCAGCGCCTTCAGGGCGAGCGCCGGCAGGCGCAGCAGCAGATGCAGGAGATCGAAGCTTCCTGGGGGGAGATGGTCACCCATCTGCCTGAGCTGAAGGTGTACCATGATGCCCTCAAAGTGGCTCAGGAGCGCAGGATGGCGGCGGACCGGCTGATCCACACGCGGGATACCTTCCTGCTGCGCGGCTGGGTGCCCGCCCCGGTGGAACAGAAGGTGCTGGCCATGATCCGGCAGGAGTTTCCCGGCGTTGTGGCAGAAACCAGCGTGCCCGGGGAAGACGACGAGCCCCCCGTGCTGCTGCACAACAACCGCGTGGTGGCCCCCTTTGAGGCGGTGGTGACCGGCTTTGCCATCCCCTCGCCCACCGGCATCGACCCCACGGCGGTGATGATGCCCTTCTTTGCCTGTTTCCTGGGTATGATGATTTCAGACGCCGGCTACGGCCTGATGATGGCCATTCTGGTGCCCCTGCTGATCAAGGTGATGAAGCCCGCAAAGGGCGGCCGCAAGCTGTTCTGGATCATGGGCATCGGCGGCCTGTTCACCGTGTTCTGGGGCTTCATGTACAACACCTGGTTTGGCTTCAACCCCTTGCAGAATCCGCCCCTGGACCCCATCTACCGTCCCATGGAAGTGATGATCCTGTGCCTGGGCATCGGGGCGCTGCACCTGCTGACTGGCGTGGCCGTGGGCGCCTGGATGAACATCCGCCGCGGTCAGTGGCTGGACGCGGTGTACGACCAGCTCAGCTGGGTGCTGCTGCTGGCGGGCCTGGGGATGCTGGCGGTGCCCAGTCTGGCCGGTATCGGCCAGTGGGTGGCGCTGGCGGGCGCGCTGCTGATTTTGCTGTTTGCCGGGCGCAACAAAACCAAAAACCCCTTCAAACGGGTGCTGTCTGGGCTGGGCAGCCTCTATGGGGTGACCAGTTGGCTCAGCGACCTGCTCAGCTACATGCGTCTGTTCGGCATGGGGCTGGCTACCGGCGTCATCGGCATGGTCATCAACATTCTGGTGGGCATGGTGATGGACATCGGGCCCATCGGCTGGCCTTTTGGCATCGTGATCTTCGTAGGCGGCCACCTGTTCAACGCGGGCATCAACATCTTGGGTGCCTATGTACACTCCTGCAGGCTACAGTACATTGAATTCTTTGGCAAGTTTTACGAGGAGGGTGGCCGGCCTTTCCGCCCGTTGGAGCAAACGCCCCGCTACGTTCGCATTTCCGACGCCTGAGCGCGCGGATTGACGATAGGATACATTCACCACAGGATAGTGTAGGAGGATTCGACTATGGAATTGGGTCAGGTACTGGCATTGTTTGCAGCGGCGCTTTCCGCATTCCTGGCAGGCATGGGCTCGGCGAAGGGCGTGGGCCTGGCGGGACAGACCAACGCCGGCGTATCCACGGAAAACCCGGAGGTCAACTCCAAGCTGCTGGTGCTGCAGCTGCTGCCGGGCACCCAGGGTATCTATGGCTTTCTGGTGGCCGTTATCATTCTGATCAACACCGGCGTGCTGGGCGGCACCATGAAGGCTGTATCCGTCATGCAGGGCCTTGCTCTCATTGCCGCCGTGTTGCCTGTGGCCGTTGTGGGCTACTTCTCCGCCATCGACCAGGCCAAGGTTGCCTCCTCCGGCATGCTGATGACAGGTGAGCATCCGGACATGAGCGGCAAGGCCATCACCATGACCGTCATGGTGGAAACCTATGCCGTGCTGGCGCTGCTGGCCTCGTTCCTGATGGTCATGGCCATCCAGGTTTAAGGCAACTGCCATGGATGTGACGCCGATCACCCAAAAAATTCAAGAGAACGCCCGGCTGACGGCAGAGGGATACCTGAACGAAGCCAGGGCCCGCATTGCCGACCTGCAGGAGAGCACCGACACCCTGATCCGCAAGGCACAGCAGCAGGCTCAGGAGGATGCGCGGCGGGACGGCGATGCCATGGAAAAGAACATGCGCCGGCTGCACGAGTTGGAGATGCGTAAGCAACTGCTGCAGATGAAGCGCGGCCTGCTGGATGAGGGATTTACCCAGGCCTTGGAGGCGCTGCGTGCCCAGGACAGCCAGAAGCTGCGGGCGCTGTTTCTGTATCAGACTGTGCAAAGCGCCCAGGGCAATGAGAAGCTGGCCGTAGGCGCCATCAGCCCCGCGTTTTTTGACGAGTCCTTTGTAAAGGAGGCCAATACGCTGCTGGAGAAAAGCGGCCGGCCGGCCGGGCTGACAGACGGCGGCGAGCGCCGCGAGGGCGTGTGTGGCGTTATTTTGCAGGGCCAGGGCGTGGAGACCTACTGCACGCTAGAATCGCTGCTGGATGCCCGGCGCGCCGACCTGGAGCCGGCGGTGGCTGGCATCCTGGGCACTGAGCTGCGCTGAGAAAGGAGGCCGCCATGCCACAGGAAAGCGTGCTGTACGCTGTCGGACGGCTGAGGATGCTCAGGCGTCATCTGCTGACGCCCGCGCAAAAACAGCGGCTGATTGCAGCGCAGGATGCCACAGAGGCGCAGAAGCTTCTGTTGGAATACGGCTACATCACCTCGGAACAGCCCGATGTGGAGCAGGCCTCCGTGGACAGGCTGCTGGCTGCCAGCCGCATGGTGCAGCGCCTGACGCCCGATCCCGCTACCACGGACAGTTTTCTGCTGCGCAACGACGTGCATAACCTGAAAACCTTGCTGAAGGCGCGCATCCTGCGTGAGGAGCCCGAGGGGCTGAGCGCAGGCGGTACGCTGGATGTAGAAGCTTTGCGCCATGCGGTGGCCGAGCACAGCTATGGCCGCCTGCCGGTGCCCCTGAAGGAAACCATGGAGTTGCTGGAGAAGCGCATCGCCATCACCGTGGATCCCATGGAGATCGACGTGCGGCTGGACCAGGCCATGTACCGCATGATGGCGGAAGGGCTGAAGCACAGCCGGTCGCCCGCCGCCCGGAAGTGGCTGGCAGCCAAGGCGGATTTTGTCAACCTGCGCAGCTACCTGCGCCTGAAGAATATGCAAGCCCCCCTGGAGTTGAAGGATGTGTTGGTGGAGGGCGGAGACTTTTACAAGGCGTTCCAGCGCGGGCACGAGACCGGCGATCAGATCGTCAGGCGGGTCAGCGCCGTCTACAGCCAGCAGATTACGCAAACCGCTGTCCGTGCCCTGGAGGACAGGGCGCAGATCGGCACCCTGGAGCGGCAGATGGAGGGCTATCTCCGTCAGCTTTTTGAAAAGGAGCGCATGAAGCCGGACTCCATGGACGCGGTGATCGACTATCTGCTCAGCGTAGAGGAGGAATCCGCCGACGTCCGGCTGATCATGGCGGGCAAGCGCAACGGGCTGTCGCCGGAGGACATCCAGGCGAGGCTGCGGAGGGGCTATGGAC
>JAAZBR010000223.1 GCA_012513735.1 Clostridiales bacterium
CTCATTTGCCTGCAGGGTTCTCATCTTTATGCTCCTTCTTATTCCAGAATGACAGCCGCCTGCCGCCAGACGCATTCCACGGGCTGGCCGGCGCCCAGAACCCACAACTCCTCTGCCCGCATGTCCCGGCACAGGTCTTCACCACCGTGGCGGGCCGAGCGGCTGATCAGGGGATACCCGCTTCTTTTGATGGCCCTCAGCAGCGGTGCGGCGCTGCGCCGCATACCAATCAGCCGCGCATAGGCTGGCTGTTCGGGCAGCGTTTGCGCCTTCTGGCCCAGCAGGGCATGGCTCAGGGCGCGGCTCAATCGGGTGTAGGGATACCTGCGCGTCTTACAAAGCTGCAGCAAGTCCTCGCGGCTGCGGGCATTTCGCACGGACTGAAGAATACGGTGCTCCAGCCCTTCACTGATTTCGGCTGTTTCAGCCAGGGCCTGTTCCTCCATCGTCAGCAGGTGATGCAGCAGCACCTGATCCAGTGCGCCGGGCCGGTGCAGCAGCCCGCCGGAAACGGCACGATCAATCACCTCACGGCTGGCGGATGGGACGCTGGCATTAAGCCCCTGCCAATCTCCCCGCAGCAGGGCGGCGCGCACTGCGCCGGCCGATGGCAGCGGCTGCAGCGCCGTGCTGTGATAGCTGCCGCTGCGCTGCACAACCAGCGGCTGCATGTTGCTATGAAGCTGCGCAAGGGCCTGCAGGTAGCACAGGGCCAGGATGTTGTTGGGTTGATCCAGGGGAGACAGCTCGCTCTCTTTGTACCGGGCCGCAAGCGCCCGCGCCCGGGCAGCAGCCAGGGGCAGGCCCTCACTGAGAGCGCTGTGTAGGCGAGCATCCACGCCGCTGTCCAGTGCCTGGATGGCGTCGGCGGTGCGCAGCAAGCGGTTCAGGTCGCCATCCTCTGCGCCAAAGCTCAGGTGTGTGACCACCCCCAGGGAGGCCAGGATACCCACACCACCCCGGGCGAAGCGGTTGGCCTGAGCACAGCCGAAGGAAAAGGGCATGGCAATCACCAGGTCTGCCCCGCTTTCCAGCGCCATCTGCGCCCGGTCCCACGTGCTGAACAAATGGGGCATGCCGCGCTGGGAAAAGGCGGCGCTGAGCACACAGACCACATAATCAGCCGCACTCAACTGCCGCGCCTGCTGCAAATGCCAGGCATGGCCCGCGTGCAGCGGGTCATACTCTGCAATGATACCGCAGACGCGCATGGATGCACCCCTTCTTTCTTACCAAAGTATAGCATGGGGAAAGGCTCATTGTGAAGTTGACTTGAGATCGCCGGCAGCCTATAATCAATTGTATTCTGCGAAAAAGGAGGGGACACCGGAATGGAAGACGGCCAACGATGCACGGCCAGCGAACCTGGGGGAATTAGGGCGTCTTTCGTCCTGTTTTCCCTGCGTTAAGCTGACAGGCCCGCATCACTGAGCCGCCGCACCGACATCGATGGGGCGCGTTTTTTGTGCCTTTCTCCGGGAGGCGCGGATAGGCAAAGGAACTAAATCATCCCTGTGGGAAGGAGGAGAGAAAGATGGACTGGGAAGTAATCAGGCAGCGGCTCAATGAGCTGTTGCAGGAGGGACAGCATGGGCAGTTGCGTGGTGCGCTGATGATGCTGAATCCCGTGGATATTGCCGATTATATGGGTGAGCTGGATCATGATAAGCTGCTGGTAGTGTTCCGTGTGCTGCCCAAGGATATTGCTGCGGAGGTGTTCAGCTACATGGACACTGACCGTCGGCATGCGTTGATGGTGGCTATCGGCGACGCGGCTACTGCAGAGCTGCTCAACGAGATGTACCTGGACGACGCTGTGGACTTTTTGGAGGAGCTGCCTGCCAATGCAGTCAGGCGCATCCTGCAGAACACAGACCCCAAGACCCGCGCCACCATCAACCGGTTTCTCAATTACCCTGTCAATTCGGCCGGATCGCTGATGACCATCGAGTACTGTGACTTTGACCAGACCATGACTGTGCGCGAGGCCATGGACGAGATCCGGCGCACGGGCATTGACAAGGAAACCATCTATACCCTGTACATTACGGACCGGGAGCGGCGGCTGATCGGCGCCATTCCGCTGCACAAGGTGATTGCTGCCCCCGATGATCAGCTTTTGCGCCATCTGGTAGAGCCGGGCGTGGTTTCTGCCGTGACCACCGACGATCAGGAGCAGGTGGCCGATACCGTGCGGCGCTACCATCTGTTGTCCATCCCCGTGGTCGATCACGAAAACCGTTTGGTAGGCATTGTGACTGCCGACGATATCATGGACGTTATTGAGGCCGAGAATACCGAGGACTTTGAGAAGATGAGCGGCCTGGCGCCTGCAGAGGAACCCTACTTCAAAACGCCCCTGATGCAGATGGTGAAAAACCGCCTGCCCTGGCTGTTGATCCTGATGTTCACCAGCATTGTTTCCGGCGCTATTATGACCCGCTTTGAGCATGTGCTGGCCGTCAGCGTGTTGCTGCAGGCCAGCATCCCCATGCTGATGGACACGGGCGGAAACTGCGGGCAGCAGGCGTCTACCTTGATGATCCGCGGTCTTGCCCTGGGGGAAGTGAATTATAGGGACATCCTCAAGGTGTTGTTCAAGGAGATTCGCGTGGGCTTGATCGTCGGCGTGGTGCTGTCTGCGGTGACCTTCGGCCGCCTTCTCCTGCTCAACCAGGCGTCGGTGGTCATGGCATCCGTTATCTCTGTCAGCCTGCTGTGCACCGTAGTGATCGCAAAATCCGTTGGATGCCTGCTGCCCATGCTGGCCGACCGGATCAACATAGACCCGGCTTTGGCCGCCAGCCCGCTGATCACCACAGTTGTGGACGCCC
Organism: Clostridiales bacterium; assembly: GCA_012513735.1. Taxonomy (GTDB): domain Bacteria; phylum Bacillota; class Clostridia; order Christensenellales; family Aristaeellaceae; genus UBA1038. The sequence goes on from JAAZBR010000223.1 coordinate 2,835, forward strand.
TGTCGCTGACCATCTATTTCAGCATTGCCAGCGTGCTGATTCTGTAAGGAGGGTTTATGCCTAACCAAACGGCCTGGCTAAGCTGGGCAAGAGAGCTGCAGGCTCTGGCGCAGAATGGCCTGGCCTACACCGAAAACGCCTATGATCGTGAACGCTTTGAGCGCATCCGGCAGATTGCGGCGGAAATGGTTGCCGGAAGCTGTGGCCTGCCCCTGGAGCGGGTGACCGGGCTGTTCTGCAGTGAAACGGGATATCAGACCCCCAAACTGGACACCCGTGCGGCCATTGTGGAGGAGGGGCGCATTTTGCTTGTGCAGGAGCGGGATGGGCGGTGGGCGTTGCCCGGCGGGTGGGTGGACGCCGATCTGACCATTGCTCAGAATGCCGCCAAGGAGACCCTGGAGGAAGCCGGTTTGCAGGTGACGCCCTGGCGGCTGGTGGCCATGCATGACCGCAGCCGCAGGAACCCGGGGCTGTCTCCCTGGGGCATTCAGAAGGCCTTCGTGCTGTGCCGCCGGTTGGGCGGACAGTTCCAGCCCAATCAGGAAACCATCGCCAGTGGCTGGTTTTCTCTGGATGATCTGCCTGTGCTCGCTCTCAGCAAAACCACCCCGGAGCAGATTGCCCTGTGTATGCAGGCTGCCGATGCGGCGTGCTGGGAAACAGTGTTTGATTGACTGTGATGCTCCGGATGCTGCACGCTGCGCACCCTATGCCCCATGCAAAACATCGTTCCGGGGGTTGTTTTACGCAGTGTAGCATGCTATAATCTGTCGGATAACGCACGCGGGCGGACCGGCTGCTTGTGCCGAAAGGCGGCCAGCCAGGGATGAGGCCTGCGGAGGAAAAAACAAGGAGGAAGACAACCAACATGGCAGTTATCTCAATGAAACATCTCCTGGAAGCAGGCGTGCACTTCGGGCATCAGACGCGCCGCTGGAACCCCAAGATGGCTCCCTACATTTTCACC